>JAISNF010000611.1 GCA_031276415.1 Planctomycetaceae bacterium | reverse complement strand
AAAACATTGTTTTTAAAAAATCACATCCTTAAAAATAAGGACTTTAAATATTTTTCGTCTAAAAAAGTAGTTTTTTAGAAGTTGCCATTAAATAACGTTTCGATTCCAATTAAAAATTCCTCTGTGTTCTCTGTGTCCTCTGTGGTTAATAAAAAAACCAGTTATTAGAAGTTCCCATTAAAAAATTAACGAGGCGGGAATTTTTTTCCTGACAACAATTGATTGAACTGCTTGAAATTCTGATTATCTCTATTGTTCAGGGGATTGGCGAATTTTTGCCGATTAGTTCTTCGGGGCATTTGGCGGTTACCGAACATCTGTTCAAACGGTTCGGGCAACCGCTGACCGGAAGTGAAACGGATTTTATCAAACTGGAAATATTGTTGCATTTTGGAACGCTGGTTGCTGTTCTGATCGTGTTCCGGCAACGTATTATTGATTTATTCGGAAAAGAGTTACGATTGATTCCGCTTTTGATTATCGGCACACTTCCGGCGGTTGTTGTCGGTCTTTTGGTTAAAAAATTTGCGCCTTGGATTGAAACAAATTTATACATTATTTCAATCTGTTTTTTCGCAACGGGATTTCTTTTGATTCGGTCACGGAATTTTGACGGCGAAAAAACTTGTTCGACGATGACGTGGTTGGATGCGTTGGTGATTGGAATGGTGCAGGCGATTGCAATTTTGCCCGGTCTTTCGCGTTCCGGTTCTACGATTGTTGCCGGTCTTTTCCGTAAATTGCGGCGTGATGAAGCGGCGACTTTTTCGTTTCTTCTTGCTATTCCGGTGATTGGCGGCGGCGGAATTCTTGAACTCAAAGACCTGCTCAAACCAAATTCCGAACCTCATTCGCTTTCCGTGCAATTATTACTAATCGGAATGTTTGTAAGTTGCGTGGTTGGTATTGCCGCATTGATTTGGCTGCTTGATTGGTTAAAGAAAGGTCAACTCTGGTATTTTGCGATTTGGCTTTTTATGATGTGTCCGTTGACATTGATTTTAGCGGTGTTGCCGTTGCAAGAAAAACAGGAATTGCAATCCGTTCAAACGTCTGTACTCTCCTCTGTTTGTTGTACGCAATGTCTTGATACCGGCAATCATTTGAAATTTCAATCTGTTCCGTCTGTTGAAAACAAGACCGCTAAAAACAACACTGTTGAAAACAACACCGCTAAAGACAACGCCGCTGAAAACAAGACCGCAACACCGCCAACGCAAACCGATTCATTGACGATTGCGGTTGAAAATGTTGCGGAATCGGGGCGTGAAAATATGAGCGAGGAAGACGCTCAATTGGAATATGAAAAAATTCTTGCAGAAGAGGAAGCGAAGGAAAAAGCCGCTATTGCAGAAGAACAAAAGCGGATTCCGTTAATTGATGAGCCGGACAAATTGATTCCGTTGGATCCGCAAGATCGGATTTGGATTACGCCGGATGGTCGAAGTGTGGTGATACTTGGTCGTGTTGTGTTACGCGAGGGATTTTTGGAACTTTTGGCGTGTCGGGTTGGAACTAAGGAGCATGAATCGATTATTTCTGTTCGGGTTAAACCGTTTTTGATTCATGCGGCACTTCTTGCGGTGGGAGCGGAGCCGGGCAAACCGGTTCAACAAACGCCGCAATTTATACCGCCGAGCGGTGATGAAATTGAAATTGCTGTTCGTTGGGATGATCGGAATGGTCAACGAAAAGAAATACTTGCTCAAGATTGGGTTTGGGATGCCGGAAATAGCAAGGAAGATTCCAAGAAAGCAATGTCAACACATTGGGTTTTTACCGGAAGTGTGCAATACAAAGACGAATCGGGCGAAAATCATTATATTGCTGACGAGAGCGGCGAGTTATTTGGTCTTTCTAATTTTGTTGGTGCGATTCTTGATGTTCCGATCAAGAGCAGTGCCGACAATACCGAATTGCTTTTTGCGTGTTTTACGGAACGCATTCCTGAACGCGATACGCCGTTGACGTTAATTCTGACACCCATAAAAAATAAAAAACGCGAATAAACAAACTAATCCGTCAATGTTTCAATAGTTTTGTCCCCAAAAATATTCCGGTGGTTTTGACCGCCGGAACTTTGAGAACCGAATGTTCCGGCGGCTAAAATCGCCGGTTATTTTGGCAATGCTTTGGCAATGCCCCGCTGGGGCAATTTTAATCAATTTGCGGTACTTTCCGTTTGTAATACTTTCCGCTTGCGAACACTCTCCACTATCAACTCTCCGCTCTCCACTAAAAAACCTGCCCTTTTCTAATTGTTTAGACGTGGTAAAATACGCAATTCAATATTGGGAACTTCTAATAACTATTTTTTTATTAACCACAGAGAACACAGAGAACGCAGAGGAATTTTTAATTGGAATCAAAACTTTATTTAATAATGGCAACGTCTAAAAACTATTTTTTTAGACAAAAAAAAAAAAATATTTACAAGTCCTTATTTTTAAGGATGTGATTTTTAAAAACAATGTTTTTAGAAGTTCCCTAATATTATCATTAACTTTTGATCTAAAATAATTTTTTAATTTTTTTTAATTTTTTAAAAATTCCTCTCTGTGAACTCTGTGTTCTCTGTGGTTTTAAAAAGTAAATTTGAGTTTTTAGAAGTACCTTAATTATTATTGTCTTGATTTATCACACTTCATTACCAACATTACCCAACCCAAATTAAAGATGCAAACAAACGAACTTCGTGAAAAATATTTGTTGTTTTTTGAAACCAAAGGATGTGTTCGCAAGGCGAGCGATGTGTTAGTTCCGCGTTGGGACTCGTCTGTTTTGTTCACACCGGCAGGAATGAATCAGTTCAAGGATCATTTTCTTGGTCGTTGCAAACTCGAATTTACACGCGCAACAACATGTCAGAAATGTTTGCGAACCGGCGACATTGATAATGTCGGGCGCACCGCTTATCATCACACGTTTTTTGAAATGCTCGGTAATTTCAGTTTTGGCGACTACTTCAAACGTGAAGCAATTCTTTGGGCTTGGGAATTTCTGACGGATAAAAAATGGCTCGGTTGCGATCCGGCGAAATTATCGGCAACCGTTTACAAAGATGATCACGAAGCCGCCAAAATCTGGCTCGAAGAAGTTAAATTGCCGTCCGCAAAACTTCAATATCTCGAAGAAGATGAAAATTTTTGGCCTGCTTCCGCTCCTTCGCAAGGACCTGACGGTGTTTGCGGACCGTGCAGTGAAATTTATCATGACACGCCGGTTGGTACAGTTGAAATTTGGAATCTTGTTTTTACTCAGTTCAACCGTGTTGGTGATCCGCCCAATAATTTGCGACCGTTGCCGAGCAAAAATATTGATACCGGTATGGGATTGGAACGTTGCGCCGCGGTGTTGCAAGGAGTTGATACAAATTATCATATTGATATTTTGCGTCCGCTGGTGGAAACGGCGGCGGAGATTTTGAAGCAGAATTACGATCCGGTTAGCGACAATGGTCGGCGTTTGCGGCGGATTGCCGATCATATTCGGGCTTGTGCGTTTGCGGTTCACGAAAATGTTTATCCGGGAAATAAAGAGGAGAAATATGTCATTCGGCGGTTGTTGCGGCGTGCGGTTTTGGATGGTCGTCAATTGGGTTGTACCGACACATTTTTGTATCTTCTTGTGCCGAAGGTTGCGGAATTGATGAAGTTGCCGTATCCTGAACTTTCCGAAACAACAGAACGAGTTGCTCAGGTTATTAAATCGGAAGAGGAACATTTTATCGGAACAGTTGATTCCGGTCTTGAAAAAATCGAGCGGATTTTTGGTGAACTGAAGAAAAAGAAACGAAAACAAGTTACCGGTGTTGAAATTTTCGATATGTATCAGACATTTGGTTTTCCGCCGGAACTTTTTGAAACAATGGCGGCGGAACATCATTTCACTTTCGACTGGGCTGGTTTTCAACGGGAAATGGAACATCACGGCGAATTGTCCGGCAGCGGCGAAAAGAATTTATTGTTCAAGAATGATCCGCTTGAAGGAATTAAAAAAACGCAACATCGTTCTGCATTTTTGGGTTATGAACAATTGGAACTGCAATCTTCGACGGTAGTTGCGATTCTTTCCGATGGCAAACTGGTTGATCAGGAAGACGAAATTAACAATTCTGCGCCGATTCAGATTATTCTCGACAACACAACATTTTACGGTGAAAAGGGCGGGCAAGTTGGTGATAAGGGTTGGCTGCTTGGCGATGGAATCCGTTTTGAAGTTGTTTCGACGCAGATTGACGGCGAATTGATTGTTCACGTTGGTCATATTCGCGAGGGAGCGATTCGGCTTGGCGATAAACTTTTTGCGAAAGTGGACAAGGACAATCGGCAGGCGATTGCACGCGCTCATTCCGCAACACATCTTTTGCATTACGTTTTGCGGCGGCAACTTGGCGGTCATGCGGAACAACAAGGTTCCAAAGTGGACAACGATTTATTGCGTTTCGATTTTACGCATCATCAGGCGGTTGATCGTAAAATGTTGCACAAAATTGAGGAGGAAGTCAACCAGTTAATTTTAGCGGCGGCGGAAGTGATTTGCCGTGAGATGCCGATTGAGGAAGCCCGAAAAACCGGTGCAATGATGTTGTTTGGTGAAAAATATCCCGACAATGTTCGGGTTGTACAAATTGGTAACAGCAAAGAACTTTGCGGCGGAACTCATTTAACAAATTCGAGTCAAGTCGGATTTTTCAAAATTATTGCCGAAGAGAGTGTTTCGGCGGGAACGCGGCGGATTACGGCGTTGACCGGAAAAAAGGCAACAGAAAAAGTGTTAACCGATTCTGTGATTCTCCAACAAGCAGCGGCAACATTGAAAATTCCGGTCAATGAAATTCCTGAAAAAATCGAATTACTGACCGATCAAATTAAAAAGTTACAAAAGCAACTTCAATCTATTGCCGGTAAAGACACCGCCGGTAATAAAATTTCTGTTGACGAATTAATTGCCAATGCCGAAATAATTAGCGGCGTGAAAATAATTATTCGGGACATACCGGATGCTGACGCCAATTTATTACGGCAATTGATTGACAAAATCAAACGGAAAACGGAATCTGCTGCTGTTTTATTTTCTTCGGTGCAGGACGGCAAGGTAACGCTCATTGCCGGATTGACTCAAGACCTTGTGGCGAAGGGATTTAATGCGGTTGAGTGGATTAAGGCGATTACGCCGGTTATTGGCGGTAAAGGCGGCGGCGGACGTTCTGACATGGCGCAATCCGGCGGAACGGATTCTTCAAAACTTCAGGAAGCGTTTCTTGCTGCGAAAAATTGGTTCGGCGGTTCTAACACATCGGAATCGTAGAAACACGCGTAAAGACGCTCGTAAAGACGCAAGGCATTAGTCTCTACAACGGTTGATTGATTCAAATTGCCCCAGCGGGACAATTCCAAAATAGCGATGGGTTTTAACCCATCATCGTTGCTACCGAAACACATCGGCTTCAATTCGGTAAGGAGTTTCTCCGGTATTATCATTTTCATTGACGTAAAGAATGCCGCCAACACGTACAGAACTTGTCCGATAAGGTACTTTGAGACCGCCGGAAAGTGTTACTTCAATCATTTCCGTTGGATTTCTGGTTGCTGCGCCGAATTTACCTTGCTCAATAGCAGGAACCAACATGAAACGGTCAATATCAGTCATTTGCCGTGTCGGATACATGTAACCTTCAATAAAAATCGGCACGCCGGAAATGAGATTTCCTTGTTCGTCAACATGAGGTGTTAAGGCAATGATTTCCTCTGGAATACGTCCGGTTTTGGGATCGGCAGCCAATTGAGCAAAATTAATCTCGGCATAACCTAACGGTATTTCAAAAGAATAAGCGTAAATCTGATATGAAATGCCGGCAATCGCAAATATTAACGATAACGCCACGCCGGCTGTTGATATACCGAGTCCGCTCAACTCTTCCGATGCCCGAAGAATTTTCCGTATCGCCAAAACTCCCAGCAAAATTCCCAACAACGGAAAAATAATGAAAATCGCACTAATAAACGTTAAAACAGATAAAACACCTAAAATCAATGAACCAACGGATTCTGTTGTCAATGTGCGGTAATCGGGATTGTCATCGGGTTGAACTTCATCGTGATCCTGATAATAACCTTTCAAAGCATCGTCAAATTCAGTCCGTCGCCGTTTGGAGTCAAATGGTTCACTCATAAAAATCACTCCTGTTAAAACCGTGTCCCTATTACAAGCACCGACAATCGCTGAGAATCTCTTGACCATATTCAGTTAATCTCAATAATTATCCACATTTATTAATTGATGTAAATAATTATCACTTCAATTTGTCGGGAATCAAGTATTTTATTTTGTGATATTTCAGAATCAGGGAATAGAAAGTCCGGCGTGTTAAAACCCGCCGCTATTTTGGGAATGCCCCTTTGGGGCAATTGGGAAACATCAATAATTCCGCATTGCGAAACTATTCACTATCAACTATCAACTATCAACTATTAACTGCGCTTGTAATCACAAACCATAAATTTTCAGCCCCCCCTTTTCGTACCTTAGATTGTAAGTGATAATACTCACAAGAATTTTTTGTCAGGATTCATTCATCTTAACTTTTACTTTAACTATTTTTACTTTTACCTAACTATTTAAGGAGAAAAGAGTTGGCAGTTAGAATTCGTATGAAAAAAATGGGACGGCTTCATCGTCCGTTTTTCCGTGTCTGTGTGATGGATGCCCGAACCCCTCGCGATGGGCGGGTACTCGAAGAAGTTGGATATTACGATCCTATGGTACCGGAAACCGATGCCCGTACCATTTTGAACGGTGAACGTATCAAATACTGGATTGGTGTTGGGGCGCAGCCGTCCGATAAAGTTTCCGTACTTATCAAAAAATACGGACTCAACGGAACTCATCTCGAAGCACAAAAAGTTGCATTGGAACGTCTGGCAAATCGCCGCCGCCGTTCCTCAACCTACACAATCGAATCACCACAACCTCAACAACAACAGCAGCCACAACCCAAAAAACAAAAGAAAAAAAATACCAACACCCCCGCCGAAACAACCACCACAGAAGCATAAATTAACCGTTGACCAGAAATATCAATATCATCAATAATTATTCATTATAATTGTTCATTTCGTTTGATTTTCTGCCTATAAAGTTCCGTGTTTAACAAAGTTCATGACGTCAGCAATTTGTTTTGATGTTTTAACACTTTTTCCGGGTATTTTTGAAGGATTTCTCTCGGAAAGTGTTTTGAAAGCGGCTTTGACAACACAAAAAATCGAAGTTCGGCTTCACAATATGCGGGATTGGGCAGAAGATAAACACGCAACAATGGATGATCGTCCTTTCGGCGGCGGACCCGGAATGTTGTTGAAAGTTGATCGTGTTGTTCCCTGTGTTGAAGAAATACAGCGTCGGCAAAAGCCGGGACGATTGTTGATGTTTACACCGCAAGGGCGTTGTTTTAATCAAATGTTTGCCGAAGAACTCGCAACAGAACAAAGAATTGTAATGCTTTGCGGAAGATATGAAGGATTTGATGAACGTGTTGCCGAAATCCTTAAACCGGAAGAAGTTTCAATTGGTGATTATATTCTCAACGGTGGTGAAGTTGCGGCAATGGCGGTGATTGAAACGGTGATGCGATTGGTTCCCGGTATTTTGGGCGACGAAGATTCCAACCGGTTTGATTCCTTTTCAACCGGCAACCGAATTTTAGATTGCGCTCATTACACAAGACCAAGAGAATATCGTGGATTTTCAGTGCCGGAAATATTGTTAAGCGGAAATCACGCCGAAATCGCCCGATGGCGCAAAAACAACAGTTTACAACAAACAAAAGAAAAAAGACCCGATTTATTAGCCGCAGTTTCCGAAAATTCCCATTCCGAAAATTCCCCGCTAAAAACAGAACCCAAATTTTCCCAAATTTCAATAATAAAAAATCAAAACCAATGTAAATAACGAAGTGATTCGTTACCAATGGAGATAAAAATTATGAGTAATCAATTGATGAATATTGTCGAGGCGCAAAGTAAAAAACCGCAATCGGAAATTTCGTTGTTTGAAATTGGCGATACGGTTAATGTGCATTGCCGTATTCTTGAGGGCGAAAAAGAACGTATTCAGATTTTCAATGGAGTCGTGATTGCCCGAAGCGGAAGCGGAACACGGGAAATGTTTACTGTTCGCCGGATTGTTGCGGGGGAAGGTGTGGAACGAAAATTCGCTCTTCATTCGCCGCGAATCGCTAAAATCGAAACAGTTCGTAGTGCGGTTGTTCATCGCGCAAAATTGTATTTTCTGCGAGATCGTGTCGGTAAGGCTGTCCGTCTCAAAGAACGTGCCGTCAAACGTAAAACCGAAGAAACGAAAATTGTTAAAAAACCGCGGCGTGGTTCTAAAAACAAGAAAAAAGAAACTGAAATATCAACGTAAATATTTCATCAAACCGATATGATGCAACGTTTTTTCTTTTGTGCCGCGTTTATTTGCGCGGCAGTTTTTTTGTTGTTTGTATTATTTTCAAATCACGTGCGTGATGTTCGTGCCGATTCATCAACAGAAACAAAATATCGTTTGCGTTATCGTTTCCAAAAGGGAGATGTTTTGCGTTGGAATGTTTTGCAATCGTTGAAGATTCGGACGTCGGTGAGCGGGGTTGAGGAAGTTGTTGAAACAACAAGCCGTTCAACAAAGGTTTGGACGGTAATTAGTGTTGACAACGAAGGAACTGCAACATTTGAATATCTTGTTGACGACGTAAACATGCGTCAATTTCAAACGGACAAGGACGGAGCCAAAGTTGCGGAATACAACAGCCGCAAAGACAAAAATATTCCCGGAACATTTATCAATCTTGATGGAACAATTGGCGTACCGTTGGCGCATATTTCGATTGATGTTCTTGGCAAAACGTCTAAAAAACCGCTTCGGATTTATTCCGGCAGTACGAGTACGGAAAATCGGATAGTGATTCCGTTACCGAAAGAGCCGGTTGCGGTTGGTGATTCTTGGTCGGTGGTGTTGCCGGTTGAAATCGGGCAACCTAACGGTACGGTTAAAAAAATCAATGCGAGGCAAGAATTTACGTTATTCAATATTCATTCCGGTATTGCGGTGATTAAATTTGCGACCAAAGTCCTAACTCCTTTGACGCCGAAAGAAGAATCGCAGATTCTTGACAAATTTTCGTTTGGCGAAATGGAACTTGATCTTGACGCCGGACATTTTATTCGTCAGGAGACCACAATTGATAAGCGAGTGATTGGTTTTCAGGGAACCGGAGACAATATTCATTATCTTGCCCGTTTGACGGAATGCTGTTGCGGATTAAATTCTTGCGAACTCTGCTCGCCAAAAAAATAAACCACTGAATAATCACGAACAATTACAAATTTATTTTTATTAACCACAAAGAACACAGAGTTCACAGAGAAGACAAAAATTTGTATTTATTCAGTAGTGTCTCGGTTTAGCAGAAATTCCGTAATATTTCCTAAGTCCCGCAGGGACGGGATTATGCATAACCGTAGGTGTAGCGAAGCGGAACCTACGGATCGGCAAATTCCCAACCCCAATTTTTAAGCCCCGCATGGGGCGAGATTATCAGCCGAACAACTATAATCTCGCCCTTGCAGGGCTTTACTCGGTTTTATCCCGTTTATTCCGTAGGTTGCGCTTCGCTACACCTACGGTTATGCACATCACACCCCTGCGGGGTTAAGATTGAGAAATAAAAATTCCGCTGAAATCTTACATACATTTTTTAAAATTTTTCTTCTCTGTGCTCTCTGTGTTCTCTGTGGTTAATAAAAATAAATTTGTGGTTTTAAAGAAGTACCTAATACATATTTTGTCGGATTCCGGCGGAGAAGTATTCGAGGTCGCCGAATTTTTCGACAAGCCAATTGACTTTGGCATTTTCTTTTGTTTCCTGAAAAGTTTTTGCGGTTGTGTCAATAAGTTTCAAATCATAAACGTAATGATCCATCAAACCGGGTAATAATGTTCGGTATTCTTTTGGAATTGCATTAGGTCTGCCTTTATTGACATGTTTGATCAGATTGGTAACACAACTATTGGTCAACGGATGATAAAATTCCGGTTTTTTCGCTAATTTGTTGGCTCGCTGAACTGCATCAACAAACATTGCCCGAACCTCCTTCGGCTCAAATTTCAACCGGTAAATGTGAACATCGTTTTTATTAACATCCGTTCCAATCCGAATCATATCCCGCTCATCGGCGAAAACATAGATTAACTCAAACTGTCTTAACCCCGCTCCGATAGGATCATATTGTTCCCCTTCCTCGTAACGGGCTTCAATCGACATACCAAGATGCCGACCATCCGCAAAACCAAAACTCGACTCAACATGAGCCAATCGCGGTATTCCACGAAACGGAACAACCACCAAATCAATCGTCCGAATATCGTTAAGATCAAACGTCGCATCATAATATTGCGTCGTGTAACGTTCAGCCGTTTCGTATTTCGAATACCGAATGTTACGAACCGTAACCAAATTACCATTCAATTCCGCTGTTTGCAGTACGGCGTGATTTTGCGACCATTTCCGATCATTTGAAGGTACAAATTCCTTGACCAAATCCCGCCCCAAATTGAATATCGAGACTTTTTCCGGTGTTGTTGACCGGTTTGTTGCGGTTAAATTGGCGGTTAAATTGGACATTTGCGAAGTTTGCGAATGTTGCGATAACGTCATCAGCCGGTCATTATTCATCACCGGAGGAGCGGTTCGATTGGCAACCGTTTCCTGCGTATCCGCAACAAGACGATAAGGATTCAAAACTGAACGTTTAACCCGATAATTCTCCAAATTCCAAGATTGGTACAATTCAGGACTTGCGGTTGGACGAACTTTATTCGGAACATTTTGAAATTTAGACGGTTGCGGCAATTGATAGGCAACTTGAGTAATAGGATTGGATTTAGTTGTTGCGGATAAATTTTCCGGCTTGGAAGATTGCCGAACAACCGGAACATTCCACAAACTTTGAGCCGTTGGAAACGCCGATAATCCAAACAAATTCAATAAATCATCCCAAGTAGTTGATGACCAATTTCGTTGCGGCGCATTTTGCAATGCCCATTGTTGCGGTTGCTGTGGTTGTTGCAGTTGTCGTTGCTGCTGTTGCGTTGCGGAAAGTTGTTGCGTTTGAAAATTGGGAAAATGTTGTTGCCTGATTTGTTGCTGTTTAATTTGATATTGTTTCGCCTGTTCCTGTTTGAGTTTAAGTTGTTGTTGCTGTTGTTTAATTTGCTGTTGACGGAAAGACGAAACCGATTGGCGATGAATTGGGTTTGTTTGGAGTTGGTGTGAATTTTTTACTTGGTGTGATTCTACGGATTCCATTGGCGGAGCATACGGCGGCGTCATCATGCAACCGGAACTTCCAACAAACAGGAATAAAATAATTACCCTGACTTTTGTTTTAAAAAGCCTTGTTTTAAAAAGCCAACTGGACATTTTTTAATATTAAATTCAAAGAAAACAATACGGTAAATGAAACCAAAAGCAAAGAATCTTAACAATCCCGCCGAAATCGTTCAAGACCAAAATAATTCGGGAATATTTCTAATTGCCGGAGATTGTGTACGGATTGTTTTTAAAAAAGTCCGCAGATTATCGCAGATGATTTTTTAGTGAATAGTTGTGCAATCGTACTATTTTACTGAGACTTTTTTAATCCGCTTGCAAACTATTAACTACTAACTATTAACTAAAATCAATGCCTTTTGACGAAAAAAATATCCCCCGTTGACACGAAATAGGACTTTTGATATACTTTGAACCT
>JAISNF010000580.1 GCA_031276415.1 Planctomycetaceae bacterium | reverse complement strand
TAAAAAGACTAGTCGACGCAGAAACAATAAAATCTATGCGTTGATCCTCAAGACAAATCTGATAACCAGAAAAAAATTTGTCTTTAACTTTAAGCCGTAAATCCATCTCGCTCTTAACGAAAAATGTCATTGGTAATATTTAGGATTGATAATTGTTTACGCTTTTGATTTTAGTAATGTTTTGGTCAATTGAGATTCCAAATTTACCGCAACAAACAAAGAAATTTTCACGTAGAAATAACTCGCATCTCTTAGATATAATTTAGCATAAACAAAGAAAAATGTACAGCGACATCAGATGAGAGACTCATTCCACAATAAAATTCATCTGCGTCTATTTGCGTAATCTGCGGACAAATTTAAAAACAATCTGCGGACAAATTTCTTTTTTCGGTGGAATTTGTTTCGGGAGTTGTTTCGGAATTGGTTTCGGTAGAAGTTTCAGCGGATTCTTCGGCGATCAATTTTCGTTCGGTTTCCATTTCAGGGAACCAATGATTGGCGTTTTCAAAAAGACTGAGTTTATCGAGAATTTCCAACGCTTCATTGTAACGCTGAGTATGCCGGTACAAAGTCGCCAACAATAAAAGAATTTCAATATCACGCGGATTTTTCTTAAGCACCGGAAGAATAAGCGATTCCGCACCAAACCAATCACCACGAAGATAAAACGAAATTGCTTCACGAAAAATTGTGTCTTTTTCGTCTGTTTTTGAGATTGCGTTAAGGAACTGACTCCTCAATACCGCAACAGTAAATAACCCAAACCACGCAATAAAAAACACAATCAATAAAATATTCCGTTGGCTGGTTGTTATCATTGCCGTCCAATAGAAGTTGGCGATAAGCACCCCGTCCAGCAATAACGCAAACAACAACGCAATAATCAAAAATGTCCAATGTCCATATTGAACAATTCCACGATACCCGGGCCAAAAAGAAAACATTTTTTAGTTAATAATTGGAGAGTTAGAGAATTGAGAGTTGAAAGTGGATAATGACAACAATTCCGCATGCGAGACTCTCCACTCTCAAACTATCAACTCTCAACTATTATCTATACACTCTTGTACTTTCTTCTTTGGTGATGGGTGAACTAAGATCATCGGAAATAACCTGAACACTAATTCGATGATCACCGTCAGCAAGACATTTCGCCGCGATTTTATAAATTTTTTCGCCCTTCGCTTCTAATTGTGTGAGCGAATCGAAGGCGACAATACTACCGCTGGTTTGGTGCCGAACCGGACCATCAGCCCTCGCATAAGTAATCCCCTCAGAAAGATTCGCCCGAACTTTGACATTGCCGGCGGCTTTTGTCCCTTTGTTAATAACACGAATTTCGTACACCGTCTCCTTGCCGACTTCAACCAGATTCGATTCTCCAACCACTTCAAATGAAATTGCCGGCAAACCATCAATTACCATCGATTTTGTTTCTTCGGCTTTCAAATTATTTTGACCAATTCCCTTGAAACGAATCGAATGATCTCCGGTTTGGGACGGCAACAACACCAGTTCAATTTCACCCGCTTCCTGAGCCGGTAATTCTTCAAGTGCCCAATGAACAGAATGAGTTTGCGGTTCATAAACCCCGCTCTGATTCGTACTGACAAATTTAACCGCCGCCGGAAGTGTTGCAATCAAATCAACATTATGCGCCGTCGCCGAACCTTGATTGGCAACAATTAACCGGTAAACAGATTTTCGCTCTAAAAACTGTTGAACCGCCCCATCAATACCAAGTTTCAAAATCGGAGCCAACGCCCGAATAGTTGTTTTCTCTTCAACATGCAAATTACCGTTTGCTTTGACAACCAGACGATTAACCAAATTTCCGGGACCTGTACAGGTGAGCGGTAATGTTAATTTTTTTGCCTCTTTGGGTTTTAATGCGTCCACATTTTTATTGACAAGAACTTTTCCGTCTTTGTGGTACAAACCATCCGGCACATACTCTTCAAGAACAATACCGGTGGCGGTAGCGGATCCGGGGTTGGAAATAGTAATTTCAATATTGGCAATCTGACCGAGTTGGATTTCTGTTGGTGCTTTGACATCTACTTTGAGCATTGGTCGCGTTACTGAAATTCGGGCGGACGCTTCCGCACTGTAATTGAGAACCGCAATACTTCCTATTTCGCCTTCGCGAACCGGAAGAATCCTCATTTCGAGACTCATTTGTTCATTGGCGTCAAGATTTCCGAGTGACCAGAAAAGTTCACCGGTTTCTGTCCGGGTTGTTTCAGGAGTGGTTGAAAGAAGGCGGGTTCCCTGCGGAACACGATCCTTAACAATAATATTTTTCGCCGTAGAACGTCCGACATTACGCAAAATAATTTTAATTGTTGCCGGTTCATTGATTTTAATTTCCGGCGGAAATGTTTTTTCGAGAGTTATGTGCGGTGTTTGGGAACCTTCGAGAACGGAAGGTCCTGGAATACCGGTTCCTTCTGATTCTTCCTGACGATTTTGCGAAGAACGGGTTGCGGGCATTTTTGCCGGTGCTGATGTCGGCGTATTGAAATTCTGATCAATATTGAAATCTCTATTGATTGTGTTGTTTGCCGTATTTTGCAAAGGCATATTTTGTAAAGGCGGAATTGTTCGTTGGGATTGGGAGGCAACAGGAACAGACGGCGGCGCACTCAATGGCGGCGGTACGGCAACAGATTGACTTTCCGCCGCAAAAGGATCGGCATTACTCAGCGAATTGGTTGTTTCGGTCAATGCTGCGGCTGTTCCGTTTGGCAATTCCCGCGATTCGTAAAAAGGCGAATTTGATTGAGGCTGAAATTGTTGAGGTTGAAATTGTTGTTCTTGCTGCAAGTGTTGTTCGGCAATTGGAGTATTGGGAAGACGTTGCGGTTCCGAAGGTTCGGGTTGTGCTGTTTGACGGGAAGACGGAACGGCTTCAAATCCTGTGGATTCGAGAATAGTTTGTTGTGGCGAGGCTGGCGGTTCCGGAATGTCGCCAAAACCGGACACAACAGCAGTTGTTGCGGAAGAGGTTGCGGAGGAAGAATCCGTTTGCATTGCGGTTTGGGCAATTGGTTTGTTTTTTGCCGGAAGTGGTTGCGCCGCAAGCGTTTTGGATAATGTAGCGGTTTTGTTTCGGGGTTCTTCCACTTCAGCCCGAAGCGGATTAACTGCTTGTGCTTCGCGTCGGGTCAATTTACCAGGGGGAATTTGCCCGCGAACCACGTACCCCGATTCATTCGAAGTCTGGCTTATCTCCGCTGCAAGAGCGGTTTGTGATTCGCCCGATGTGAAAAAATGATGGGTGTTTCCCTCAAAATATACCCAAGTGACACTTCCAAAAACAATACAGAGAAGGACACTTCCAATGCCGAATGTCGATAATTTCATGGTTCACACGAAAATAAATCATCCTGATAGCGAACAAATTAGACATTTTTTAGTTTAAGATGTTCGTTGCTGTCATCCTGACAAAATCTTTCCGATACCTAAGCATCCCGCTAACAAATCACGGCTTAACTAAATGTATCTGAAAATACGTTAATGGGAAGTCTAGCAAAAATTCAAAATTCAGAAAAGACCAATTTTCAAAATTTTAGCGGAATTTTCACAAATAACCGATTTAATTTGTTGAACGGCTGAAAATCAAAAGGCAGACAACCTCTTTTCCTGTTCTTAACAAATTCGCCCGTTGCATGAAAGATTGTTAAATTGAATTACTCATTTTCAATAATTTCGTATTTGTTTTTGCCAATAAAAAGTAATAAGGCGGATTTTAAGTTTGGACGGTCTTTAAATTGGCGGGATGCAAGGTACTTGTTTAATTGGTCAAGTCCTTCCTT
>JAISNF010000574.1 GCA_031276415.1 Planctomycetaceae bacterium | reverse complement strand
GCTGATGATCGCAGATGATTTTTAAAAATACAAAATCATCTGCGTCAATCTTGCGTCATCTGCGGACAATTCTTTGTTTCTGGGCGGAAATGGAAAACAACATCAACCGTTGCGATGTTCCGGCGAAACGTTGCCTACCTTAGAATATTCGTAATCATTCACGGTAATAGGTTTAAATCGTAAAGGCGCAATGTATTGCGTTTCTAGTACCGTTGATGATTTTTCAATAATATGAAACAACAAAATATACCAAATTTTCAACTTTGAGTTTATTTTCATTTTATATTTTAAAATTCATCTGCGAAATCTGCGGACACTTTTTTTGTGAACTCTGTGTTCTTTGTGGTTAGTAAAATTAGGGTACTTCTAAAAACTCAAATTTACTTTTTAAAACCACAGAGAACACAGAGAGCGCAGAGAGGAATTTTTAAAAAGTTATTTTAGATCAAAAATTAATTACAATATTAAATAACGTTTCAATTCCAATTAAAAAATTCCTCTGTGTTCTCTGTGTCCTTTGTGGTTAATAAAAATATATTTGTATTCTTAATTGGTCCCAATTTGTTTGTACAATTGTTAAACATATTGTTAAACATATTGTTGAAATAAAGTCGAAATTCGTAAACTCTTATCGTGTACCTATTCAGTAACTGTAATTATTCATTGATTAAAAAATAAAACTACTGAATAATAATACTTTTTTCTTGAACATTCAAGCAATTTGCTCAAACGTTCAAGTAATTTTCTTGGAATTTCAAGTTACAACGGTTAATGTTGTTTTCAATTTCCGTTCCGCAAACAATGTTCAAGTCGGCGAGTACGCGACTTATTCAATTCCTATAGGGAACATCTAAAAACCTACTTTTTTAGGTAAAAAATATTTACAAGTCCTTATTTTTAAGGATGCGATTTTTTAAAACAAGGTTTTTAGAAGTTGCCTTAAATCAATTATCTACGTAAAAATTATCGAGATTTCCTTAAAAGTCGGGAAATTCAAAACCTTTACGGCGTGGGCGATCCACGAGTTTATTGGCTTCGTCATCATTGATGAATAGTTCTTTTTCGGGGTTCCATTTTAGGCGGCGGTTCAAATCGCGTGTGATTCCAATGAGATGGCACGTCGAAATACTACGATGTCCAATTTCAACATCGGCATTGGGCAATTTGCGGGAAACCATACAATCAAAGAAATTTTCAATGTGTGGACGGGCAATCCAAGTAGGACCTTCCGGCGGATCGGCTTCCGGCGCGTCTTTGATTAATTCTTCGGGATTGGCTTTGAGGTTATTCCGGTTAATTTCGAGATTCCCATTTTCGCAACGGAAAATTGCCCCGCCCAAAGGACCATTATCCAATTCAATCCGAACCGTAACACCATTAGCGTAATTCATGGCGATTTTACCGTTTCCGTTTTCGAGCGGAAAAAGTTCTACGGGACCGGATTGACTGGCACCGACTGCCCACTGTATTTGATCAATACCATGTGCGCCCCAATTGGTCATTTCGCCATTAGCGTATTCTTTCCACTGCATCCATCCAAGTAATGAACCATGAAATTTACGATATTTCGTTGGTCCTTGCCAGGCGTTCCAGTTCAAATCTTGCGGACATGGTTCTTCTCCGAGATTGTCGGGAATAGGGCGTCCGCTAGGATAGTTGATTGCCTGAACAACCTTGATTTTCCCAAGTTGTCCCTCGCGAACAAGTTTACAACCATAATCGTTAAGCCGCATAGAACGTTGCTGGCTTCCTACCTGAAAAATTTTGTTATGTTTACGAACACAATTCACCAAAGCCCGACCTTCGGAAATATAGGTCGTAAGTGCTTTTTCCGCATAAACATCCAAACCGGCGAGAATTGCGTGCATAGCGCAAAGAGTCCGGCAAAAATCTTGCGTGATAACAAACGCACAATCCAGTTTTTCATGTTCGAACATTTCAAGGTCACTGTTATACAGTTTCCACTGATCAACATTATTGATTTCGCCCTGATTTTTTTTCTCTTTTACTGCGTTTTCCATTTTACTGCGCCAGAGATCAGAGACGGCGACAATTTTAGCACGATTTTGCGGAATATGGGACATTAGTTGTCTGGCACGACCACCGGTTCCGACAAAACCAACAATAATACGGTCATTCGCCCCAACTTTTCCGTTTTGGGCAAGAACCGATCTTGGAATCAAGACAGGTGAAGCAATACCGGTAGCGGACAACGCAACAACGGATTGTTTCAAAAAATGACGGCGCGATGCGGAATGTTTGTTAGACATGTTAGTAATCCTTTCAAAAAAAATTATAGTAATAGAGTTAATACATAAAGGTAAATGGGAATCCGTCTGTTACGATGGATTCTTGGTTAATTGAATATCAATTTTATTTTTCCCCTTTTTAACGTTGGATTTAAGCGGGGATTTATCACGACTTCGATAAATTTCCGGTAACAAGTGTGTTTGCTTAACTGTTTCTTTATATCCTGTTGAGGTTCCGTATTCCATTCCTTCCGTTAAATCCGTAACTTCGATTTTAGAAACAAGAATACGGTATTCTCCCAAGACTGCTCCTGCTTCGGGGTCGCCATTTCCAGAAGTCAGTTTGTAAACACCTTTATTGTTTGAGTAACCTCCTGCCGCTTCTGCCCCTTCTGTTTCCGTAATCGGAATAAATGTGACGGAAGCATTGGAAACAGGTTCACCATCAAGTGTAATGATACCCTCAACATATTCCACTTTCAAACCCTTCCCCTGAGAACCACAGCCGTTACCCAAAAGAATCAGTAAAACCATACCAATAAACATAATAGTACGAAACATTAATTATCTCCTTAAAATTCATTTTGTTAAAACTTTCAGAAAAAATTCCGTACATAACAAAAATATGGAATCTCTCATGAAATACAAATAAAACAATCACCTATGGAAATTTCTAAAAACCACAGGTCAAGTGAAAGCGTTTGTGGGACACTTTTTCTGGCGTATTAGTGGGACAGTCGATGACATGTTATAATATATTTTTGTG
>JAISNF010000158.1 GCA_031276415.1 Planctomycetaceae bacterium | reverse complement strand
AACAACAGAGCGATTAACGCACCGATGATCGCAATCACCACAAGAAGTTCGACAAGTGTGAAACCGAACGGTGAAGAGCGAAAACGTTGTAAGAGGTTTTGGGAAAAGAGTTTAGAACGTGAACACTTGCTATGGTTCGTTCTTCTTTCTTTACGCCAATCCCCCCCCCCCCGTCCATTTTACCCAATCTACCAAATTTAACATTTGTTGGAATTCCACCAGCAAAATTCCGAAAAACACAACCAAACAATTTACTAAATTTTTCATCATCAATCTCCTTATTAAAGAGGTTTATCAAAATTCCTTGCGACAATGCTCGCCGCAACACAATTACGGCAAAGGAAAAACAATATCTCGCAACTGAATTAGGTTACACAGTTTAACCGATGCCTCGCTTTGAGTCAATCGGTATTTTGCCCTGTATCCAAAGATTCGGCAAAATTCTTGCAAAATAATCAAATTAATTCGTTTATGACCGGAAATCAAATTAACATCAGTCATTACAACCGTTCGCTGAATGGTTGAGTACTAACTATTTTGTTGTTTCGTATTCTCAAAAAAATAATCTGCGCTCATCTGCGGACAAGTTTCTTTCTATGTTCTCTGTGGTTAAATAAAATGTGGTTAAATAAAAAATGAATTTTTAGTGATGTCCTTTTGTTCCTCTTGTTCAGTGGGGCGAGTTATGGTATTTTGATTATAGTTTGCAATTTGGAGTTGTAGTAATTACAAATTCTTAAACTACAAATTCCGAGCCGCAATCCCAAACCATCCTAAAATTACAATTCTCCAAACGACAATTTCTCAAACCACAAATTTCCCAAATTACAAAATCTCTAAATAATTTTCTCGAAACACATTATGATGAATCAGACACGTTCTTATTTAATGGCGAAATTTGAGGCAATGGGAATTCGACCTCAGACGCGGCTTGGACAAAATTTTCTGATTGATTTGAATTTGCTGCGATTATTGCACGAATCCGCTAATATTGAAGCGCACGATGTTATTCTTGAAGTCGGCACCGGAACAGGTTCACTTACTGCGCCGATGTCTGAAAAAGCGGCTGTTGTTGTTACAGTGGATGTTGATCCGGTCATGCAGGAGTTGGCAAAACAGGAACTTTTCGGTAAAAAAAATATCCGGTTTATTAAAACAGATATTCTCAAAAATAAAAACAAACTCCGCGAAGAAGTTATGGAGATAGTTCAGGAAGAACTGAAAAAAACGGCGTTGAACGGTGAAAAGCGGCGTTTCAAACTTGTTGCGAATTTACCTTATTGTATTGCCACGCCGCTTATTTCGAATATTCTTTTGTCGGAAACGCCGCCGGAGTTAATATGTGTAACGATTCAGAAAGAACTGGCGGATCGTATTGTTGCGAAACCTCGCAGTAAAGATTGGGGGGCGTTGTCGCTTTGGACGCAAGCCCAATGCAACACAGAAATAATCCGAATTATGCCGCCGGCGGTTTTTTGGCCTCGTCCCAAAATTGCGTCTGCAATTGTTCGTTTAACCCTTGATGAAAAACGGCGCAACAAAATTCCTGACCTGAAATTTTTTAACGAATTTTCGCGTGTGATTTTTTTTCACCGCCGTAAATTTTTGCGTGCGGAACTTTGCAGTGCGTTCAAAAATACGATTCCGAAACAACGTATTGATGAAATTATGGACGAAATGAGATTTGATGTTACCACACGTGCGGAAACATTGCCGTTGAAAACAATGCAACGGCTTTGCGAACTTTGTCGGCAGGAATTACTGAAATTGCCGGAAAATAAACGAAAAATTTTATAATAAAATTTTATAACTGTTCACGGAGATTCGTTCAACAACTTATCGTAATAAAAAAACAATCATCAACTGTACTAGAGACGCAATACATTGCGCCTCTACGATTTAAACCTATTACCGTGAATGATTACCGGATTTTTTAATTTGGCGTGAACTGTTACAAATTTTATAATACTTATTATGAAGTTTACCTTAACTTAATTTAATTCGATTTATGAAACAGACGACATATAAAGATTCGGGTGTTGATTTGGAGATTTACGCGGAATCGATGGCTCGGTTACCGAAGTTGGCGGCGCAAACTTTTTCCAATCGTGTTTTACGGCTTGACGGCGGTTTTGCCGGACTTTTTAAGTTGAACAGTGAAAAGATTCGGTACAAAAATCCGGTTTTAGTTAGTTGTACGGATGGTGTTGGGACGAAACTTAAGATTGCTTGTCTTGCGAACCGTCATCACACGGTTGGAATTGATCTTGTGGCGATGAGTGTGAATGATGCTGTTTGTTGTGGTGCGGAGCCGTTGTTTTTTCTTGACTATGTTGCGATGCCGAAGGACGATCCTGATTTATTGGAACAAATAGTTTGTGGGATTGTGGAGGGGTGTCGTCAAAGTGGTTGTGCGTTATTGGGTGGAGAAACGGCGATAATGTCTGATCTTTATCGGGTTGGAGAGTACGATTTAGCGGGATTTTGTGTAGGTGTGGCGGAGGGGGACAATATTATTGACGGTCATTCTATTCAATCCGGTGATGTATTGATTGGTGTTGAATCTGCGGGGCTTCATTCTAACGGATTTAGTTTGGTGAGAAAAATTGTTTTTGAAATTGCCCGATTGGAGATTAACGATGTTATACCGGAGTTTGGTCAATCGGTTGCTGATATTCTGTTGACGCCGACGCGGATTTATGTTGAATGTGTTCAAAAACTTCTTGCGACATTTGGTGCCAATGATGGAATTCACGGTATTGCTCATATAACTGGTGGCGGGCTTAGAGAAAATGTCAATCGGATTTTGCCTCAAAATAGGAAATTGCAGATTGATTTCTGTTGGGAAATTCCGCCAATATTTTCATGGTTACAAAAACTTGGAAATGTTAATTCTGACGAGATGAATTGTGTATTTAATATGGGGATTGGTCTTGTTTTGGTAGTTCGTTCTGATCTTGCGGAATCTATTCAAAAGTCCATCGAATTTCGGACATGGAACATCGGATCGGTAAAAAGTTCCTCATGAAAAACAGATAATTACGCTATCCGATTATCAACTGTTTAGTATTATTCAGTGGATTTTATAAATTACCGTAATACTGAAACAAATAGACATCTGGAACAGGTTGTAGCAGTATAAACCTACCCCCCCATTGACTTACAATCCAGAAAAATATCAGAACAACAAATACGTCCGGCATAAAATGGAAATTACGATAGAAAAATGTTGCAAAAAACTATCCGTTGCAAAATTTATCCAAGTTGGTTGAGATAACCGAGACTTGGATAAATTTACGAACGGAAATCGAAATTATAAATTGTTGCGTTAAAATAGTTTTTGATAACCGATTGTTACGGTTTGGTTGTTTGAATGTTTGCTGTAATCGCTGTTGTACTGAAGGAAAAGGACGCTTGTTTTCAGGCAATTCAGATGGAGTTGCGTTCCTAAACCGAAATTCAGGAAACTTCGCCCCAAGTTATTGCCTTGAATATTGAACGGCGAACCGCCGGCGTAAACGAATTGATGAGTGCTGACCGGAGCCTGATCACCCAACAACAGATAAGAGTACGATAATGACCCGTTCAGATTCCAACGCCCCGAAGCAAAATCAGCACGAACACCAACACGTCCCAATAGTTGCGACCACTTTGAACGCTGATACCGAAGAATGATCTGTTCATATTCTCCTTTTTCAGTTACGCTATTTTGATTGACAACCATTAAATCAAGTGCCGCAAGCGGACGCAACACCAGAGCGTTACGATAATAAAACGGACGAGCCGTCTGAACACTTCCCGACCATGTTGTTCCGGTATATTTGGACGAAAGATTACTGTTGACATTTGGAACCGGAACATGCCGGTTCAAGCGATATTGTTGTGCGCCAAGACCGCCCCAAAGTTTTACTTCATATTTTTCGTACAACCGCGTGTTGAAATGAGCACCGAGAAGATAATCGTCCGCTATAATCCGCGACTGATCTTGATCTAATTTTGGTTGCGAATATCCGAAAAGCAACCCGAATGCCGATTTGCTAACCGCTCCAAAATACGGCGTTTTCATAATAGCACGGTCATAACCGGCAAAAAATGAAACACGTTCTGTTGTTGTTGAGGTAACATTGCCGTCGTCATTGGAATGAAAATAATCGTAATACGGTGTTACCCAAACATTGTTTTTGGCAAACTGAGGCTGAGCGATATTTTGTGTACCAAAATAAACGTGATTCCCCGTCTGACTCCAGTTAATCCGTTCAAACCCGTAACGCCATTGATTTCGTAACGGCAGATAGAAAGAAGACGCTTTCACTTCACCGGAAAGTTCGTGCAATGCTTTTTGTAACTCTTGATCGTTCATAAGCCAAACCCAATCGAGAATATGTAACCAACTATAATTATCGTTTGCTTTATAAATCGAATCGAGCGCACCGCCCACATTTTTGGAATTGAAATCATTTCCGGCGGTAGAAAACGGCGATTGATGACGATCCAGCAACAGATGATTGCCGTCATTTTGAATAACGAGACGTTTATTTTCAAACCAACGCGCCGGTTCTACATGAACACGATTAGCGTCAAATTGTTTAACAATATTATTTTGATTATCCGTTTCTAAAAAAGTTACATTAATATGATCGGAATAATATCCGGCTTGCGGTCGAAAATAAATGTCGCCGCCCAATGTAATCAAACCGTTGGATTTAATCACGTCGCGTCCGTTATCCGGCAAATAACCAGTGCTGTGCGTTCCTTTAATTGTTTCTTTAAATGGATCACGTTCCAAACCGGGCGTTGGAACAATCGGATGATTTGCGTAACTTGATTGAGCATTACTGTTACCGTGAACATCAAAATCAATATACGTTTTCGTGGAATCGTCCAAAGTGAGCGTCGTGTTGCTAAAATCAAGGCATCCGAATTTTTTATCTTTCGGATCAATATACGGATATTCGTAACATTCATAGCCCGGTGTGATAATGGATTCCGTTGTAAATGAATTATGTTGCATTTTAATGGTCAATGTTCCTTCTAAAACGGAACCGTTTTGAAATGTCAGCGAGTTGTTTTTTGTTACAGAACCGTCAATGATTCCGGTATGATCATTTCCGTGCCAATTACGAAGCATACCGGAAACCAGCGACTGATCGACAATACTGTTACCGCTTCCAAGTGTAAGTTTCGGAATATAATCGGACGATTTACCGGTTTCGGTGGTTTGTGTATCGAACATGAGATGCGCTCCGTTGGTGAGATTCATTACACCTTTGCCGCGCGATTTCAACTGTGAAATTTGATTGTGATCATAATCATTACGTCCAAAAATATAAACGGTTGTCGTATTATCTAATGGTTCTTTTTCACTTGTTTTAAACACGGAACGATAAATAGAATCGTAAACGGTTTCTTTTGTAACAGATTTGCCGGTAATATCAAACGATGTCGGAGTTTTAATTCCTGTTCCAGTTATGTTAAGAGTTCCGTTTGCTGCGGGTTCGGCGATTCCGAGACCGATGGAACCTGTTGAAACTTTTGCGCCTTCATTAATATTCGCAACACCAATTCCTTGATAACCGATATAAAAAGAACCGACAGAATACCATTTCGTACCTTTACCCGAAATCAATACGTCGCTTTGTTCCTTTTGATTTCTCGCACCGATAATCGTTTCAGCATTATGAACCCAACTGCCGTTTGTAACATTAAGATGTCCAACACCGTCACCGCCAACGATAATCACGCCTTCGTGTGTTTTGGCAATATCGTCAAGGTTTGCCGGTAACGGAATTTCGCTGATGAATTTTGGAGTTGCGGCAGTGGAATTCCAACCTGAACCCGGTTTCGTAAAATCCACTGTAACATGATCATTGAGATTTTTACCCAACACATCAAGATCACTTGACATGTAGGTTCCGTCATAAATCAAATGAATGTTATCAAAAATTTTCAGACCGCCATTGAAACCGGCGGAACTTCCAATAATTGTTACTTTAGTTTCGGCGTTATCGTGAGCAGGAATTGTGTGAAATTCAAAATTTCCCGTTCCCGTCAGATTGAACGCATTCAAGCGGAACGTAACAGAATCACCGGCTTGAATATTAAATATTTTCTCACTATCGACAAGTATATCCTTTTCGAGATCAAGAATTTTAACACGGTCATCTTGAAGTTTTAAGACCGTGAAAAGTTCATTTTCATCGTCGATACCATATTTTGTAGCAGCATTTGATAAGGAAGGAACACAGAAGAATAGTAAAAAAACTGTGATCATTCCAATGTTACCAAAATTGAAAAGAAATTGAAATTTTAACATGATTATTATCCTCAATACTAAATGGTTGTTGTATAATGTAACAGGTTTAAGTGTTAAATTGTTGTATAAAAAATTGTTGTTTAGGATATTCTATTTTGACGTAACGAATTGACAAAATATTGATACATTGATAAATTGTAATATATGTTTCTTTTATTTTCTTTATCGGAACGAATTTTTTTCTCTATTAAAACTTTTTCTGGAAACCTAACTGAGCGGAATGAGTTATGGAATGACTTCCGGCTGAACCCCAATAATCAAGGATAACAGAAGAATATTTTTGTTTCCCTAAATAAACATTGCCACCGAAGTTCCATGTAATAAATCCGCTTCCGTCGTCCACGCTACGAATATTAAAAGTGTTACCGCCGATCTGAAAGCGGTTGTCCACATTAGTGTAACGCCGTCCGCCCATTAGGAAAGCGTAGGACAAACCGCCGTGAATTTTTGTACGTTGTCCATTCCGTTCCAAAGAAAAACCCGGACGTCCGTAAACTCTAATATTTGTTGCACTAAGATAATTTAACGTAATTAATTCACTGTTCTCAAAAGTTCCGGTTTCTTTCGCACTATTTTGCCAAACCATAGCGAGATCAAGAGCCATATAAGGACGGAACAAATATTCGCCGCAATCACCGAAATAAAATGGTCGCATCAGTTCCGTGCTGCCGGAAAGCGAATAGCCGAGAAAATCACTGTTCAACGTACCGCCGAAATTACCTCGCGGATTATTTTTGAAA
This sequence comes from Planctomycetaceae bacterium, assembly GCA_031276415.1. Lineage (GTDB taxonomy): Bacteria > Planctomycetota > Planctomycetia > Pirellulales > Thermoguttaceae > WRKP01. The sequence goes on along the minus strand of JAISNF010000158.1, from coordinate 11,800 downwards.
CCATAATCTTCTTCATGCCATTCCAAATCCGTTAAATTGACATTAATGGTACGCCTCATGCTGTAGTCTTGAATACCGGCACCAAGATAATTTTTCCATTCCCATTTTTCAAACAATTTTGTATTGTGATAAAGACCGATGCTGAGATCATCATCTTTGGCATAAGCCTGATACGTATTTAACTTGCCGCGATTAAGTCCAATCATGATACCGAGAGAACTTTCAGGATGCAGGAAGGGGCGGTCTATTCCTACCACAATTCCGTAACGATGAATCCGGTTATCAGCGGCGTTGCCGTCATTATTAGTTTCGATATTGTCCGAAACAATACTTCCCCAAAGCCGAGAGTTTGAGATTAATTTTTCGAAACGTTCTTTCCAACGGTTTTTCGTTGCACCGCAACGAATATATTCATTGGAAACGCCGAGTGTTTCATCGCACGGTTTCTGATGATTATGTTTAATATTGTTACATGCACGATAATTGCTCCGGTTATGAGCGTAACGCCATTGATTGGTCATTGGCAATAGCAGCGAATGAGCGCGGACTTCACCGGAGAAAAGGCGATAAGCGTCCAAAAATTCATCTTCGTCCAGATACCAAAAATAACGTAACATCGGCAGCCAGTCTTTACGTCCTGATTCGATTTGATCCAAATAAATACTGTCCAGACCTTTACCGGTTTCTTTTTCGTTATAAGTATTGGCGTTTTTTTCAAACGGATTATCTTTTCGTTTCATTGTTACCCACAATTGATCATTGCCGTTTTCATCTTGCCGGATTTCTTGTTTCGGGTCGTCGAAAAACGGATACGGCAAGATATTCAGTTTATCGTACAAATCAAGAATGCTGCCCGGTTTTGAATCGCCAATCGTTTGAACAACGAGCAAATCATTATTTTTCTGATAATAATCCGTTAAACGTGCATGAATATTTAATGTTCCGCTTAAATGAGCCAGAACATCGGCTTTGGAATCTGAAGAATCACCGCGTTGAACAATAATCGCATCGTGCTTGGGGTTCTGCGGTGTAATGGGTGATCCAACGCCGCCCATTCCCGCATAATAACCGGAATTAATATCGAAATTTGTAACAACATCGCCGCTCATTCTTAATTGGTCGCCGAATTTTAATGTTCCGTAATAGGAAGAATATTCGTCATGATTATTCCAGTCATAACGTTGACCCGGATCAATTGTTGTTTGTGTATTGGTTGTGTTGTGTGTTGCCGCCGATTCGTGTGTAACAAAAACGCCGTCTTCTCCGGTAACTGTTCCGTCGCCTTCAACACGGGCATTGATAATTGTTACTTTGCTTTTCATCGCATCGACTAAAGCGGTTCGGTCGGCTTGTGCAATCAAGGTGTTTGTAAATGTACCGGAAGTGCTTGCCGGATTATTGGGATCGAAAAATCCGGCAAGTTTTATTTTATCTTCCGACAGGTGTAAAATTGCGCCGTTACTAATAATTCCAACGCCGTTGAGACGGAGTTCGGAATTTTGATGCATCCAGAGATAACCATAATCTGAAACAGATAATGTACTGGAACCTTGCGGTTTGGAACCTTTTAATTCCGATTTATCTTCAAAAACTTCGAGCAATGATCTTACGGCGTTGGGGTGATCGTTTGGAAACGCACTGGTTCCTGAAACACTAACTTCACCGTGTGAACCACTGTCAAGTCCAATATAAAAACCGCTTGTAACACCATGCGCCCCTTCTTCAATACGAAGCGTTCCGCGTTCTTCGCCAACGCTTTCACCGATAATTGTTGCGCCTTTACTAATCCATTCGGACGGTTGCCAAGTTGTTGTTTTACCGGTTAATGCATCAATAAGCGGAATTGGATTTCCATTCGCATCTTTGGGATTTTCTTTACCGCCAATCGCGTAAAGCACACCGTGAGTTTCAGAATTTCCATTTTTCGCTACAATAGCAGAATCGGATTGTAACAGTGAACCGTTTAGAACACGGACAAAAGCATTACCTGCGCCGCCGACAACAAGTTGACCGTTTGTACTAAAAGGTGTACCGTTATTCTGAACAATCCAACGTGTTCGTACACTATCATCTTTACTATCACCACCGATACGTTTATCATCAAGCAAAACGTAACCATTTGCTGTAGCAAATTCTGCAATCATTCCGCTGCCGGATGTTACAACCGCTCCGGCTGTAATCGCAAGACCGGGAGAATTACCGGTTTTTGTACCGATTTTAGCATTTTCGGGACTACCGAGATTTTGTAAAGTTCGATCTAAATTTTCCAATGTTCGGGCGTTGTGATCGAGCCAGCGTTGCGGTTCGGATTCTGCGGTCGGGTCTGAAGCGTAGTAATGCGGAACATCAAGAACTTCATCGTGTAACGGAATACTATAACGATTTTCCTGATACCAACCGCCCGCTGTACCGTTTTTACCAACCGTCAAAAGCCGATCAACATTCATTGTTGTACCAACACCGTCAATGTGATCACGACCGACACTGTGTTGTCCGTCCGCAATCACATGATTGTTATCAACTTGAATTTGTGCATGATCATGAGCGTACAAATTACCGGTTGCGTAAGCAGTATCTGTTACGTTGCTACCGTTACCGCCGGTGGTTAAATTACCGTGAACGATTAACTCCGGTCGTGTTCCGTTAATTAAATCAAGATGGTTGACACGAACCGTACCGTAACCATATTCATCGGAACCGATGATCATTGTACCGGTTCCGCCGCTTTCGTTTGCCGTACCCACTTCAAGTAAAGAACCGTTGACCACCCGAACATAACCTTCTCCATTTTTTGCAACAGTTAAAATATTGGATTCGGCGGATGATGTATTGGATTGGACAATCCATTTTGAACGATCATCAGGATTTGTAACGGATTTATCTTTGCTGTCGATTACAACATAACCGTAACTTTGAGTTCCGTCGGCAGCGGTTCTGTTTTGTCCGACCATACCGCCGCCGGAAAAAACTGTTGCGCCGGCGGTAATAGCGAGACCCGGTGCATTATTTTTCACGGTGTCCCAATTGCCATCGTCCGCAGTGAGCAACGTATTATCCGAATCAAACCATATTGCCGGATCTTTATTGATACCGCCGTTTTTGCCGTTAGCGATATAATCGTAACGTCCTCCGGCATGACCGAAATTTCCAACCGTCAACATTCCGCCAACCGTTAATTTTGTATCATGACCGTCAATATGGTCATTACCGTAACTTCCTTTCGTATCGCCAATCACGTGATCTCCGGTAATATTTCCTTTACCGCTTCGATAAATGTACAGAGAGCCGTTTCCTTCTTTTGCAGTGATCAAATTGTTTCCGACATTTAATGTGGAATCGTTTCCATTTCCTGTACCATAAACACGAACCGTTCCGTGACTTCGTGCGTTTCCTGTTCCGTTATTGTCCGATAATTCAGCGATGGTCATATTGTGTTCGACGTTCAGCAAGGCTCCATTGATGATGCGTCCATAACCGGTTCCTTCCCGCGCAACAATTAAATCACCTTGAGAAGCGGGGGTACCAATACCTGCATGGATATTCCATTCGGAACGTTGTCCGACGGTTGATCCGGCATTGTCGATAACGAAATAACCGTTACTGCGGTATTCAGCTGAGGTTGCATTGGCGGGAATTGTCGGCGTGTTGGTGGTTGCGTATTGGGCAACCATACCGTTACCGGAATTAACAACCGCTCCGGCAGTAATTGCCAAGCCGGGCATGTTTTCCTTCAACGCAAGTAAATTAGCAGGATCGTTAAAATCATTCAATGTATTCGCCGAATCAAACCATTGATTCAATTCTGTACTATTATTCGTCGGATCTTTGGCATTATCGGAATCGCCTTTGTGATAAACGTAATTTCCGCCGTAACCTTGCTCGCCGATTGTTAATGTTCCGTTAATCGACATTTTCGTACCATTACCGTCAATATGATCACGACCTTCGGAATAAATACCTTCGGCGATAGTGTGTTTCCCTTTAATTTCAGCGGTTGCCTGACTGTGCAAATAAAAGTTACCAATAGCAACATTTTCCTGACCGCCGCTTCCATTTTTCGCAGTAATCAAATCATTTTCAACATGTAACAGTGATCCGCTATCTTGAATACGTAACACACCGTGACTTTTTTCTTTGTCGGCAATAATTACTGAACCATTACCATTGGCGGTTGTTGTATTCAGCAAGGCTCCGTTCAAAACACGAACATAAGCGGTTCCATGTTCGGCGATAGTTAATGTACCATTATCAACCGTCCACACGGAACGCCCGTTATGCGTACCTTTATCATCAATCACCGCATAACCGACACTACCGGCTTCCTTCGCAACCATACCAACACCGGATGTAACTTTTGCCCCGTCTGAAACAAGAAAACCCGGTGCGTTGTTCTGTTGAATCAAAGGATTGGATAATGATGCAACAAATATTTTTGAATTATTGTTAGGATTAATGGTGTAACCTTTTTTGTTTGCCGTAACATGATCAATATCGTCGTCAAGTGTATTGATCGAATCAAACCATAACGCCGGATCATTGATTTTATTGTTACTAAGATGCGGAACATATTCGTACAACAAACCTGCCTGACCACTTTGACCAACCGTTAATGTCCCGCCGACTTTTTCTTCGGTTCCTTCACCGTCAAAATGAGCGCGACCGTAACTATTCGTTTCATTAGCAATCGTGAAATCACCCGTTTGTGCGTTAAGATCACCGACCGTAACTTTGGCACCTTTATAAGCGTACAAATTTCCTTCCGAACCGCTTTGGTTCGCAACCGTCAAATGATTACCAATTGTTAATGTTGCATTATTGATGTCATTGGAATTATTGATTCGAATTGTCGCTTCGGAAGTTCCCGCATTGGCAACAACCATGTTATTCTTGACCGACAACAAACTTCCTTTGATCACGCGTGCATAAGCGTTACCATTATTACCAAGTATAAAATTGGCGTCATTATTGGTATCGGTAATTGTCCATGAAGTACGCGTTGATGATGTAACACCGTTGCTGTCATCAAGTAAAATGTAACCATAAGCAGTTGCCGCATCGGCAACAATTGTATTATTCGTAACCGAAGCGGCTCCGGCTGTCAACGCAAAACCCGGAGAATTATTTTTAACATCGTCCCACGTGAATGATTTATAATTGATGTTACCGATATTTGGATTATTGTCGTAACTAATTAGTTGATGCGGCTCAAACAACAGATTGGCGGAGTCGAACCATTGACCGTTTCCGTTGTTACTAAATTCAGTGCGAACCGTTGGATCATTGGCATCGCCGCCACCTAAAACATAACGATAATATCCTCCTGCTTGTCCGGCTTCTGCGATAATCGTTGAATCGTCGGCTTGACCGCTGACAACATTCAATGTTGTTTTGTTACCGTTAAAATGTTCACGTCCGAAACTGTATTGACCTTGCGCAACGATATGTTTTCCTGTAACACGGGTTTGACTTGCATCGTTTGCGTACAAATAACCTTCTGCCGGACTGTTGTTTGTTCCGGTTCCGCCGGTGATTAATGTTCCGATTACTTGAACTTGACTGACGCCGGTATTTCCAGACGTATTACCAATTCGTAACGTTCCTTGACCGGTTGTTTTGCCGATGCTCAGAAGACCATTCGCATCATGCCCGACTTCCAGTTGCCCGCCGTTGAGAACGCGAACATAAGATTCGCCGGCATCGGCAATATACATTTCTTCTGTTGCCTTCAAACCCGCTAATTTTGTACCGGAACCTTTATCATCAATTAAAATGTAACTGAAACTGTTTTGAAAATATCCGGCATGAATAAATTCGGAGGTTCCTCTCGCTCCATCGGTCAACGCAAGACCCGGCGCATTCTTTTTAACAGTCTCCCAATCTTTTGTAATTGCAACGTTATTATTAATAAGAGTTGTGTTACCGCTTCCGGGTTCCAGAAGCAGGTTATGCGAATCGAACCAAATATCCGGATCAATATTCGAACCGTCAATCCGATATTCGTAATGTCCGCCAGCCGTACCTTCATATCCGACATACATAGCATTGTTCACGTGCAGTTCAGTATTGTCGCCGTCGAAGTGATCACGACCAAAACTGCCGGCTTCTTTTCCTATGTAATGATGTAGTCCGACAGACACTTTTCCGGTGTTGTGTGCGTAAAGATAACCTTCCGATCCAATTTTGTTACCGACAACCAAATTATTTGCTACGTTTAATTCTGCCGATTGGAGACCGGCGTCAGTACCGTTGATACGAATCGTTCCATGCCCATGATAACCGCTTGTAGCAAGATCATTGGGATTCTTGCCCTGATTGCCGACAATCATATCATGACCGACATTCACCTTACTGCCATTAATGACACGAATATAAGATTCTCCCATATCGGCAACATAAAAGTCATTCGCAACCGTCATACTGTTGTTGCCGCTGTAACCTTTATTGTCGAGAAGAATATAACTGTAACCGGTTCCTTCTTTACCGGAAAAAACGTCGTGATTAACTGTAACTTTCGATTCACCGACAATTGCAAGTCCTGGTGAATTCATTGGCAGATAATTTGTCCAATTCGGATTGACGCTGCCGTCAGGTTGTTTTGGTGTTACGGTTAAGTTATCCGAGTGAACCCAGTTTATCGGATCATGTTTATCACCGCCTTGATATTCGACGCCGATATAATCGTAACGTCCTCCGGCTTCGCCGCGATTGCCGATAACCATATCTTCATTAACAACCAATTCCCCTTCATTGGAGATCACATCACGCCCAAATGATTTTGTACCGCTATTCTCTTCGTCGGCAATAATATGATTACCGCCAACATAAACTTTTCCTTCATTCTCAATAAACAATAAACCGGTTCCGGCTTTACCGTTAATAAAATTATGATCCACATTAAATTCAGAACCTTTACCGTTTACCGTTCCTTTAGCGTAACCGTCAGTAGAAGTTGCAAATTCAGCATTTCCGGCGTTGGGGGGAGTATTATCGTTTCCATTGTCACGAATATTAATTTTACCGCCCGCTTTCACGTCCATTATTCCGTAACCGGAACCGCTAAGAATAAAATGACCATCGCTTGCGGTAATTGTTGCGCTTGTGCCGCCGCCGTCGGCAATTATTGTTCCGGTTGAATTGACTGCCGTTGCCACCTCAATATCAGTTGCCGCCGTAATTGTTGCGTCGTTACCGGCTGATAATATTCCCGTTGAAGCGTTACCGGAAGCGACATGAATATAATCGCCGGAAGTAATTGTTGCGTTATCGGCACTCAATGTTCCATGCGAATTATCGCCATTGGCAAGATCGATAGTTCCTTTTATCGTAACAATTGCGGCGTTGTTCGCTGTTACTTTTCCGTTGGTGTATTGACCATCCGCAATGGAAAGATTCTGATTTGCCGTAACAGTTGCTCCGTGATCAACAGTCAACGTTCCGTTTGCTCCGCCGTTTGGAGTGGTGCTTCCGTTACGACCAACAAAAATATTTTGGTCGGTTGTTACGGAAGTTCCCGTGTTGTCCACATGAAGAGTTCCAACCGAACCGATATTGTAACCAATAGTAATATCACCGCCGTTTGAAGTTAATGTTGATGCGTTTCGGACAGTCAATACGGTGTTCGTACTATTTTGTGCAACGATAAAATTACCGTGATTTGTCCACGTACTTCCGCCGCTGATAATACCGCTGACGGCGTCATTGGTTTGTGTACCGAAAATAGAACCTCCGGTGTTTGTCGTGTTTCCTGTTGTAACAGTTCCATCGTCCACATTGAGATAAATTTGCGAATTTCCGCCGGCGGCTGTTTTTCCAACAGTAAAAGTATTGGTCGAAGTAAACTTTCCGTCATTGACAACATTGAAAATATGATTTCCTCCCGTCGAACCGACATGAGTTGCGTTGTTGATTGTCAAATTTCCTAACGCCGTATCAACCGTTGTTGTACCGTTTAGGTTTGCTGTATTTGTAACATTTATCACGCCTTGAGTCGTAAAACCGGTAGAATTGAGTTGTGTTATATCCCACTTATTATTTGTAGTGCCGCTTATAAAAGTAAATTCCGCACGCTGACCGATATAATTTGTAGCGGAATTACCTCCTGTTCCGTATCCGCCCGTAAGATTAACTGTTGCGCTGGCAATTCGAGCAAAATGATTGGCATCGCCGGTTGTATTGTCAACTCTTAATGTTCCATTAACTCCGTTAAAAAGAGCGATATTCGTATTCGTTTGAATACTAAGCGTTCCCGAACCTGCTTTTGTAACACCGGTTGACGTATTGGTCAAATTAAATAATTGATCAAGCGGAACCTGTTGTACATTCGCACCAACATTTGTACTCGAACTATAATTCGCAGTTAGATTTGTAGTTGCTCCGGCGTTAATTGTTATCGTACCGCCAAACGCACTTGTGTGGGCTCGCGGATCATTGTAAGGTCCTTGAACGGGTACAGAAACCGTAGTCCGCTCCCAACTTCCCGTATTCGGTCCGGTCGATCTCCAATACCAGTTATAATAGGTTGCCTGCGGTCTGCTTGTATTATCAAGGTTACTAATATTTACCGTTCCGCCCGAAGCATTTTGGTTAAGCCAATAAATAACGTTATTATTTTCCGATAGTCCAAACCAACTACTTCCTGTACTATTAATATCCCACGAACCGCCATTCCCATAAGTATTGTAAGCACCGCCGCCAGTGCTGGGATTCCAAGTGGGGCGGTTGGGATTTTCAGAAAAATTATGAACGTATCGTCCGTTGGAAATTTGTGTTTGCGCCAAAGCAGACGTTGCGTAAATATTAGCAACAGCACCTGCTATCATTCCCATGACGGCGATTTTTCGTATCCATAATTTTAGTTTTTTCAGCCATTGTTTTTTACTAATACTTGTAATGTTATTCGCAATTTTTTTATTTTTCGGATATAAAATTAATTGCGATAAGAACAACCGATTAGATTTTTTTCCTGTCATGTTATACTCCCCAACAAAATGAAACGATAAGACAATACATAAGTACCGTTTATAATTTTTTTAACGAAAATTAAAATTTCTACTAAATCCCGAATATTGTTCTGGATTTAATATTTGTTCGTTTCCGATAAAAAAGTATAAACAGTTTACAAAATACTTTTTGCAACAATATCAAATATCCACCTTCTCCCGATTTTCCCAATCACAAAATTGTACGATAAGATCAACACGAAAAGAATTTTATGAGAGAAACAGCAAAAGTGTACCAAAAATACAGCAGTAATCTTGCACTTTGGTATTCAAGAAATTCGACTGTTTCTTCTCTGATATTTTCCAAAAAAATCAATTTAAAAACATTTGTTCCTATCTCAAAACGATAAAACCGATTTTAACGATTTTAATGATTAAGAAAAATATAACGGCATTTTAGGATGATTTTCGCCAGTTTTTTTAACAATTATAACGTTTGGGTAAGATGTGTAAATTCCTTTAAAACGGTGTTTTTGCCGTTTTTTTTCATAGCCTAAGTTTCTTTTTAGCGAAAAATGAAAACATCAGGAGAAGGATTCATGAACAATCATTATTCGTTTGTGCCGTTGCTTGTCATAAACAATTCCACCTCAACTTATTTGACTTTTTGAAAATTTCCTGTAAAATTTTACTCTATAAATTTAACGACACTTATTTATTGTACAAAATATTGTTCATGTTCGGATTAAACGGATTCGATAAAATATTCATATAATTTTTAGTAAATAGCATGTCAAAAGCAGATCATATTTGCAACGATTTATGTATAATCCGCGATCAATGATTGGCGACAAAGTATTCGTTATTTACTATTCATTATTAACTAAAAACAACGATAACTAAAAAAATGCTTGGTTGGATTGGTACTGGAATAATGGGAAGTTCAATGGCTCAACATCTTTTGGATGCGGGTTATTCTTTGAACGTGTATAACCGAACAAAAAATAAAGCCGACGGATTGCTGAATGCCGGTGCTGTTTGGTGTTCTTCACCAAAGGCTGTTGCGGAAAATTCGGATATTGTGTTTTTGATGGTTGGATTCCCGCAAGATGTTCGCGAAACGATTTTAGGTTCGCAAGGTGTTCTCGAAGGAATGAAACCGAACGGAATTATTGTTGATATGACAACAAGTTCTCCGACATTGGCACAGGAAATCGAAACAGAATGCCGTAAAAAGAATATTGTTTCATTAGACGCTCCGGTTTCCGGCGGCGATCTTGGAGCGAAAAATGCAACGTTATCTATTATGATCGGCGGCGATGAACAAACGGCGGAATCACTTACTCCGTATTGGAATTTGATGGGAAAAACGATTGTTTATCACGGCGGCAGCGGCAGCGGTCAACATGCTAAAATGGTCAATCAAATACTTATCGCCGGAAATATGATTGGACTTTGCGAAGCGATTTTGTACGGTTTTCGGAGCGGATTGGATAGGGAAAAAATGTTACAATCGGTTTCCGGCGGTGCGGCGGGAAGTTGGTCATTGAATAATCTTGCTCCGCGAATATTCAAAAAAGATTTTGCGCCCGGTTTTATGATTGAACATTTTATCAAGGATTTGGGAATTGTCTTGGAAGAATCTCAACGCATGGGTTTGACGTTGCCCGGACTTGCTCTCGCCGAACAACTTTATCGTTCCGCAAAATCAAAAGGATATGCCAAAAACGGAACCCACGCCTTGATTCTCGCCTTAGAAGAATGTAATATTTCATAAACAATTATTAACAATTATTAATTACAATTATTCATTACAATTATTCATAGAAACTTTACAGGTGTAACAATTGTGGATAACATACCGGATTATCTTCTCGAAAATTTGAACGAACCACAACAAGAAGCAGTACGCTTTAAGGATGGACCGCTTCTTGTGCTTGCCGGACCCGGCAGCGGGAAAACCCGTGTTGTAACGCATCGTATTGCGGCGTTGCTGCATCAGGGAGTTGGCGCATCACAAATTGTGGCTCTTACGTTCACCAACAAAGCCGCCGATGAAATGAAAACGCGGCTCAAAATTTTGGCTCCCAACCGTTCCGTTTGGATTGGTACGTTTCATAAATTCGGAGCGTCTTTGTTACGGCGTTATGCGCGAATGTCCAATATTCAGGACAATTTTTCCATTTACGATACCGATGAAAGTCTTCGCCTTATTAAAACAATTATTGCCGGCAATATATTGTCGTCGGGAATTACGCCGCAACGTATTGCCGCATCAATTAGTTGGGCGAAAAATAATATGGTGTTGCCGGAACATTACACGGCTAGCAAAGAAAGTCAACTCGGTCAAGTTGCCGAAGAAGTGTATCCGCTTTATCAAAAGGAACTCCGCCGCGCTAATGCCGTTGATTTTGATGATTTATTGCTTTATGTTGCGATTTTACTTCATGATAATCCCGAAGTCCGAAAAATTTTAGATAATCGTTTTCGATACATTTTGATTGATGAATATCAGGACACTAATACTGTTCAATATCTTATTGCCAAAGCGTTATCAATAGACCATCCCAATCTTGCGGTAACCGGCGATCCTGATCAATCGATTTACGGTTGGCGCGGTGCGAATATTATGAATATTCTCGATTTTGAACGGGATTTTCCGAACGCAAAAATAATCCGTCTTGAACAAAATTATCGTAGCACTCCGCAGATTTTGTCTATTGCCGACACGTTGATTGAAAATAATATTTATCGCAAAAAGAAAAAACTTGTTGCAGAAAAACCGTCTGGTGTTCCGGTCAGGCTTGTTCGTTGTGCGAATCAGCGTGAGGAAGCGGAATTTATCGCCAAAGAAATTGCAA
>JAISNF010000519.1 GCA_031276415.1 Planctomycetaceae bacterium | reverse complement strand
GGAACATGTAATGCACAATTTGTTATTATTAACGTTGCCGTTACTCCAAACGCCGATACATTGAAACTAGAAATTTTTGAAACGAATGGAAAATTAGTTGTCTCAAAAATTGTTCCTTTCAAAATAACCGATTCTCAGATACCAACGGATATTAAAATAATTGAGGCAAAAGTTCCTAATGTAAAATTATGGAGTCCAGAGTCGACGAATTTATACATTGCTAAAGTAACACTTTTACAGAACACCAAGCCGCTTGATGTGATTCAAACGCGGTTTGGTATTCGTGAATTTGCAATCAACGGCAGTGATTTTTTACTCAATGGAAAAAAACTGATGCTCTGTGGTTATGGTGATGATCATATTTATCCACAGGAATGGAGTTTTTCGTCCGATAAAGAAATGTATTTAAAGCGGCTTCGTATTATTCGTTCTTTTGGGTTCAATTTTGTACGGCATCACAGTGCGATTATGCCACAGGAATATTACGAAGCCTGCGATGAAATCGGTATGATTCCTACGGCAGAATTTCCGATTGTTTACCAGCCGTTTATGCCGGGTGAACCATATTGGCGTGCCAAAGTCCCCGAAGGAACCAGTACAGAGCCGGCATTCAAACTTTATCTGGAACGTTGGGAGGCAACGATTAAACAGTTACGAAATCATCCGTGTATATTCGCTTGGATGATGGGTAATGAACTCGGCGGACCATTGCCACAATTTGCGCAACTTCGGCTTGATTTTCAGCGAATTGCCAAAACTAATGATCCAGATCGTTTTTTTTGTGATACTGACGGCGGTGATTGGAAAGGTTATTTCGATGATCCGAAGAATAACCGTGATACACTTGATTTCGTTTCCTATCAGTTTGATGAGTGGTGTTCTCCTATTTTAGATACAAATAAATTTATCCTCTCTAAGCAACAGAAACCAACACTCTCTCATGAATCAGGAAACTACATTACATTTACAAGACCGGATGAAATTGAATTATATGAAACAAGTAATTTCAAACCATTTTGGATGGTAGAAGGTAAAGTAAAACTGGAGCAATTAGGGCTTCTTAAAGAAGCAAACAATTGGGCGGTTGCTTCGGAAAAATTGTATCTGCTTCATCATAAATACAATCTCGAATCGCTTCGAAAAGTTCCGACAATTTCCGGTTACACTTGGTGGCTGTTTCAGGACTACTGGACAACTTCAAACGGTTTAGTTGATACGAATTTTCGGTTAAAATCTATTAAACCGGAAGAAGTGTTACCATTTAATTCTCCGGTGGTATTACTTCAGAATGGTTTGGAACGAACCTATCGAAGTGGTGAAAAATTCAAGGCAACGCTTTGGGGGTCAAATTATTCATCAGGTAATCTTACCGGTAAGATGTTATGGAAATTAAGCACTAATGATAAAATCATATCGGAAAATTCCTTTGATATTCCTGTAACGGAACAGGGGTTACTCAACACACTTGGAGAAGCCGAAACGGTTCTTCCCAAAACAGAATTGCCGGTTGAAATAACATTTTCGTTGCAACTCGATTCTTCTGACGGAAATTGCTGCAAAAATTCATGGGCAACTTGGCTTTTCCCAAAAAATCCGGTACCGAAAATCGATCAGACTCCTGTTTATATTGATCATACCAGTGAAGAAAAATGTCCTCGATTTACCGATTGGAAATTTCAACCGATTCCTGATACAAAAAAACTTCCCGCTCATGCCGTGTATGTAGTTTCATGGTTGACACCAGCGGTAGGCGATGCTCTTGAACGAGGAGCCGGTGTTATTCTATTAGGTCATATTACAACAATACCAGATATTGAAATCCGTTATCAACAGACATGGTGGAAGGGTGGCGATTCCAACGATAAAAACCATGTTGGAACGTATATTTATGATAATCCGATTACTAAGGAAATGGCACCGGATCATTGGGGAAACATTGCTTGGGCAAAACTTCTGGAGGGAGCGGTAAAATTTAATTTCGAAACAGCTCCCGCAACACCGGAAATTATCGTTCGTGCATTACCAAGCCTTGTTTGTGTACAAAATACTGCTCTACTCTATAAAGTCGGTGTCGGTAAAGGAACACTCATTGTTAGTGGATTAAACCATGTAAAGGCTAATGAATGTCCTGAAAATGATTGGATCATGAAACAGATGGTTGAAAATGTTGCGCAATTCAGTCCACCGGCTGCTCAATGGTCAACTGAATTTTGTTTTCCTAAACCGGAAGCACCGGATGGTATGATTGTTGGATTCCGAAATATTTTGTCGCAAAAATATGAAGAATCAATAGGACCTTCGTATCGGTCTCAAAAGGCTAAGTTTTTCATTTGCCGTCAGACTTCCGATAAAAATATTCTGGAATGGGAAACAGAAAATATCCCGAAGAACATTGACACCGATAATGTTACTTTAATATTTGCCGGCGGTTTAGGATTTGAACCGGAACCGAAAACAGAAGGATTTGAATTTCTCATCAATGATAAGGTGGTTCTGAAATTTGATTTACCGGAACCAACCGAATGGAAAAGCGAAGATGGAAAAACCGTACTGAAACTTCATGTCAAGAAGTCAACCCAAGCCGATACTTGGGGAGTTTTTACATTAATCGTACCTAAAGATTTCTTTGAACAAGGTGAGGTATTGAAGTTAGGAGTTCGCTCTCTCGGTAAAGAAAGCCGACGATGGTTTGGACTGAATCCGTTATTCGATTTGAAAAACGATTTATAATTGTTGTTATTTCTTATTCCTGAAAATCAGTGATCCTATACACAAATAGTAAATTTTTGATTATTTCGGAATTTAGTGGTTAAATAGTAACAGTCTATTTTAATTTTACCACAGAAGACGCAGACAAAAGAAACAAATCCGCAGATGACGCTGAAAATTGTAGATAATTTTTGATATTTCAGTAGTTTAGAGTAATTCACAATGTAGGCGCAACCGTTCGCTGAACGGTTGCGCCGGTTGATTTTATTCTGATTCTACTACAGTAAATTTTTCTTAAAGTTTGATTTGATGTGGAGATTTTAATTGCCGACAAAACGGGATACTATTATTTATTATCGTTTTTCGGTACAATATGTGTTTGGATTTCAACTTACTCACCTTTTACAAAACCCTTTACAAATTTAAGAAATACAATGACTAAACAATTATTTATTTTTTTGGCGTTTCTGTTTTTCCTTTCAACTAATATTGTTTCTGTTAATATTATTTTTGCGGAAGAACCGGTGATTCAGGAGAACAGTTTTCAATCAGACTGTCCAATTATTCGGGCGGAACGTCCGTTTCATTTCACGGCAATTATCGAAAATATTCCCAAAACGGAATATCGTTGCCGATTGATTGTTCCGAATGACGGAACACGGTTCAAAGAAACAGAAATGACGAAATCCGTTGATGGTTTTCCGAAACACGTTTGGGAAGTTGTCTGTGCGGTTTCGGGACAAAAAGAGTTTACACTGGAACTTTTTACCGGTGATAAAATGATACAAAAAACAACTGTTTCCCAAATCGTTTTGCCGCCGCGTAACATTGAAAAACTCGATTCAATTCCGGCACCCAAACCGGTTGCAACAAAAATTCTTGTTGGTGCTCATAATTGTCCGCTTTGGGAACGAGAGTACGCCAACCTTTGGAATCAGGTTGTCCACAAACATCAGGAACGTACTCCGGCTCTCGGAATTTATTCTCAGGATAATCCCGAAATCGCCGATTGGGAAACAAAATGGGCATTAGAACACGGTGTTTCATTTTTTATCTATTGCTGGTACCGGACAAGTCAAGGTAAAAATGTTGAAACGAAATTTGAAAAAAGCGTGTTCGACAACGCCCTGTTTAAGTCAAAATACGGTAACATGATGAAATTTACAATCATGTGGGAAAACCAATCCAAAGGACGTTCCGGTATTGCCGATGAAAAAGACCTTATGGAAAATCTTTTACCTTATTGGATCGAAAAATTTTTCAAGCGTGAAAATTATCTCAAAATTGACAACAAACCGGTTTTGTTCATTTATCGACCGGAAGTTGTTTCATTTGATCTCGGCGGCGACGACAAGGCAAAAAACGCTTTTGATATGATGCGTGAAGGCTGTAAAAAAGCCGGTTTTGACGGTTTATATCTTTTGGGAGAATATCGCGGAACCGATCCGAATGTTCTTAAACGGTACAAAAATTTTGGTCTTGATTATACTTTTGCTTATTGCTGGCATGTTCAAAATAGTCCGCCGCCGAATGTTGTTATCGAAACACAATTGAATTACATTCGGAAAACACAGGAAATGCACGATATTATTCCGCAGGTTGTTACGTTATCGCAGGCGTGGAGCGGTTGGAAGGACGAAGGTTCAATCTGGAAACTTCCGCCTGATGATTTTGAAACATTACTCCGAAAAGGAAAAGAATTTATCGAAACAAATATCCCGAAAAACGAACTCGGCAGCAAAATGATGATTCTCGATAATTGGAATGAATGGAGCGAAGGTCATTATATTGCTCCGTATCGGGAATATGGTTTCGGTTATCTTGATGCAGTTCGTCGTGTTTTTTCCGATGCGCCGGAACAACACGAGGATTTAATTCCATCGGATATTGGTTTTGGTACGTATGATTTGCCGCAAACAATATTTGAAAACCGGACTTCGTGGAATTTCATAGACGATAATCCGGCAAGCCGTATCGAAAATAGTTATCAAGGTTGGAGTCCGATGATGAATATCAAAGATTTTCGCATCGAAAATAATCGTCTCCGTTTTGAGACAACAACCAATGATCCGGCAATTCGGGTTTTACAAAAGCGAACTCCGGCGTTAAATTTTCGCAACGTAATTATTCGGATGAAAACAAATTCAAGCCAAAATGAGCGTCTCCAATTTTTCTGGAAAACAGAAACCGCTCAAGATTTCAGCGAAGATGCCAAAGTGGAAGCAACTGTTCATCCTTCTGAAAACTTTGCGGATTATTCGCTTGACTTATTCCGAAACGCTAATTGGAATGGTCGAATTACCGAGTTACGTTTTGATCCGGTGATGTCGTCTGGAATTACGGTGGAGTTGGAAAGTATCCGGTTGGAATAACCGGAACAATGTGTTGCGGAAAACAATCACGATAAATTTTATCGCAGTTTTTTCGCTTCATTAAATACAGAGAAGAAAAATAAAATCGTGATTACCGGAAGTATTAGTTGAGAGTGCCGCAAGCGGAATTTTTCGTACATGAATTATAATTCGCTTGCGAAACTATTCACTATCAACGTTATTAACGTAAATTATTCAGTAGAACTTTATGGATTACCGTAATTCATAATGTTCTACTGAATAATTGTGCTAAAATGTTAGCGGT
>JAISNF010000435.1 GCA_031276415.1 Planctomycetaceae bacterium | reverse complement strand
AGAGTTTCGCAATGCGGAATTACAAACATTTTGGTAATAATTCCGCTTGCGGCACTATTCACTATCAACTATACACTCTCAACTATTAATTCACCTACGGTTATGCACATCACACCCCTGCGGGGTTAAGATTGAAAAATCGTCAACCGTTGTAGAAACGCAATACATTGGGTCTCTACGATTTAAACCTATTACCGTGAATGATTACAAAATCTCGTTATTAGAAGTTCCCAACAGTATAAACACAAAAGGTAGGCAACTTTACGAAAAAATGTTGCCTACCTTTGTGATTATTATCGTGAATTGCGTGTTTTTTACACGCCGAAATAATTGTTGCCGTTTGGTTTTCCGGTTATCCTTGCCACATTCCGACAAAAATGTCCATGATTGAACTGTTAATAACAAACGGCTCGCCCCAACTCCAAATGTGAATAATTAAATCAAGAATCATCATTCCGGGAAGAATTAGAAAAACCGTTGCAAAAACAATCCAAAAGATATGCCACGAAGTGTATGTAGTTTCAGTTGTTGCGGGAGAAATTTCCGGTGTACGAGCAACAAATTCTCCGGGTTCTGCAACAAAAGGCGTTGCTGTTCCAAATCCCGATCCATGATCCGTTTCTTCTACCGCCGGTGACGCCGCCGGAGCAAACGGAATATCCGCTTTTCCAAATCCGGAAGAACCGTCCGGCGCAGCATACATGTTGTCTTCGTCAAGAGCAATAACCTGAGACGCACTTTCCGAATCGTCCGCAACAGACGCAAAACCGGTGTCCGGCGTCAATTGGAAATCGTCCTCAACAGGAATTGCAATCGTTGAAGTGTTTTCAACCACCAAATCGTCACTAATCAATGAAAGAATATCATCGTCATCACCAAGTTCAAGTTGAGCATCATTTTCGCTTTTTTCAACCGGTTGCAAATCGATATTGTCCGCATTATCCGCAACATCCAAAAGCGAAAGACCACTGTCACCGGCAAGATTTAATTGTCCCGAAGAACCGCCGCCGTCCAACACCAAATCATCACCCGCAGCAAGATCAATATCAGATGCCGACGTCTTGGAAACAGGCGAAGGAACAGAATCCGGTAAAACTTCAGAATCTTCCGACAAAATTAAGTCGTCCGCAGATAACATTAAATCATCGTCCGCTACGGAGGCTTCATTTTTTTTGCCGGAAATATTTTTGTCCAATGTAACTTTGGAGGTTGTTGGTTGAGAAGACGGAACAGCCGCAACCATCCCATCATTATCAAACGAAACCCCGTCTTCCATCAGGGAATCAAAAGACGGTAAATCCGCCAGCAAAGTCGGCGATTCTTCATCGTCATCCATGCCAAGTAAGTCAAAATCGCTATCACTCACCGATTTTTCATTCTTACCGCGATTTTTAATTGATTCCGCCAGATAATTGTCAACATCAACCTTGCGGAACTTCCAACTCGAACCATCCCGAAACGCCCGAAGTTGGTTTTTTTCACGAAGACGATTTACTTCGGCTGTTGGAAGTGCCAAGACTTCCGCCGCTTTTTCAAGGGAATAATACTCCGAACTCATAGTTTTCGCTCTTTTTTTTAATTAGTTCTGGTTTTTGAACTGGTGAATATATTTTTCGATTTCACTCGGTGTTGGAGAAACCGCATTGAATTGGTCAAGCAGGAGATCGTTCTGGATATTTCGGGAACTCAATAATTTCACTTGTCCGGTTGCCAAATCCTCATGATAAACAACAATACGTTTGGATTCAGGATCAACCACCGTAATAACACGAATTTTTTTTGCCGGATTCATCGGGTCTTCATACGAGGAAAAATCAACAAGCCATTTTGGCGGTTCAGCCGGAGGACGAACAACAACTTGCGTAGCAGTATCAAGTAAATTTGCCGGTTGAGCCAAAACCTGATTCCAAACCAACGAAACAAAAAAACTTGACAGCAAAAGGCTAAATGCCAAAACACCCCAATAAAACACGTTCCTTTTTATCAAATTCATCGAACACCATCCTTAAAATTAGGTTAATGTCAATGTCAAAAATATTAACGTCAAAAAGATCAACCCCAATATCTACCGTATTCTAATATCTATTAACGATATTGCAAGCAAATTCTTCGTCATTTACCCCAATTTACTAATCGTTTGAAAACCACTATTTTATATCTACTGACAATGACGATTTTAACAGATTTCAGATTCATTTTTTTCAATAAACATAAATTTACGCTAAACACAAAATTAAAAGTGACATTCTCTTTTTATCACTTTCGGACATTCATTTCCTTGAATAAAAGATTTTTTTCTTAAAACATTATAAATTCCTGTTTCGCTATAATTACTATAATCTATTTGAATTATCACAAATTCATTTTTATTAACCGCAGTTTATTTAACCGCCGAGAACAGAACGAACACAAAGAAGAAAAGAGTCCGCAGATTACGCAGATGATTTTTTGATAATAGGAAACAACAAAATATACAAAAATTTTTAACTTTAACTTTATTTGTACCCGTTCACGGAGATTCGTTTAACAAGTTATCATAATGAAAAAAATCATCTGCAATAATCAGCGTAATCTGCGAACACCTTTTTTCTGTGCTTTCTGTGGTTAATAAAAATAAATTTGTGGTTATTATGAAGTTCTCAATTTTCAAATCACAGATATTGGGACATCTCGACAAGTTCAAAAGTACGCGTTAAAATGTCGGTTTGTTTTTCTTCTTGACCTAATACTGTTTTGGAAAACTGTTTTGGGAAAGAAGTTGGATTGTAAATTTTGGATTGTAAATTATTTACACATTTGCTTGTCGGGATTTAATTTATTAGGTTTATTACAATTATTAGATATAGGTTTAATACGATGCGTCATTTTATTACTTTGAACGATGTTACTGTTACGGAACTTCATCGGATTCTTGAACTTTCCTCAATAATTAAGCGGGAATGGAAATTGGGAGAGCGTACTCCGTATTTGTCGGGTAAAATGTTGGCGATGATTTTTGAAAAGCAATCGCTTCGAACGCGAATCAGTTTTGAGACCGGCATGTTCCAACTTGGCGGAAATTCTATGTTTCTTGGTTCGGAAATCGGGTTTGGAAAACGCGAATCGGTCAAGGATATTTCCGAAGTTCTTAGTTCTATGGTTGATGTGATTATGTTTCGGGCAATGTCGCATCGCAGTGTTGTTGAACTGGCGAAATACAGTAGTTGTCCGGTTATTAACGGATTAACCGATCAGGCTCATCCGTGTCAGGCGTTAGCGGACGTGTTGACGATGAAAGAAATATTCGGAAACTTGCAGGGTCTCAAACTGGCGTGGATTGGCGACGCTAACAATGTTGCGATAAGTTTACTTCGGATTTCGGCGAAACTTGGGATGAAATTTTCTGTTGCTGCGCCGCCGAAATTTCAGTTTAATCCGAAAACGGTTGAGAAACTTATCGGCAAGAAAACAACTGACGGATTTGAACTGGAACTAACAGAAAATCCGGTTCAGGCGGTAAAAGGTGCTCATGCTGTGTACACGGATGTTTGGGTTAGCATGGGGCAGGAAGCGGAAGAGGAAGAGCGAAAAAAGATTTTTGCTCCGTATCAGGTTAATGCTGTTTTAATGAAAAAAGCGAATAAGGACGCCATATTTTTACATTGTCTTCCGGCGCGTCGTGGTTTGGAAGTTACGGACGAGGTGATTGATTCGCCGCAAAGCCAAATTGTTCATCAGGCGGAAAATCGGCTTCATGCTCAAAAAGGACTTCTTGTCTGGTTGCTCAACGAAGTACAAAAATAGAAGAATTTGCTCAAAACACCATTTTATAGACGAAAATCAGAAGATAAACAGTTTTAAAGATTAGTTAATTAACCACAGAGAACACAGAAGAAAGAAACAAGTCCGCAGATTACGCAGATAATTTTTTAAATATAAAATAAAATTAAAAAAATTTTTTTTCGATTCCAATTAAAAATTTTCTCTGTGCTCTCTGTGTACTCTGTGGTTAATAAATCTCTGTGGTTAAATAAAAAAAACGGTTATTGGAAGTTACCTTAAATTATAAATTAAATGAGTTCAAAGAGTTTTTGGCGAAACAAGATTGTTCTTGTAACCGGTGGTTCGAGTGGTTTGGGGCGAATTATTGCGGAGGAATTTTTTCATGCCGGAGCGAAATTAACTATTGTAGCATTGGAAAAAAATGATGTTGAAAAAACGGCACAGGAAATTGGTTCCGATGTTTTGGGGATTCAGGCGGATATTACCGAACAGGATGACGTGAACCGGATTTTTGAAACAATTCGGACACATTGGGGCGGGCTTGATGTGTTGGTCAACAATGCCGGACGTTCTATGCGGGGTAAGGTTCTGGACACCACACCGGAACAATTTCAATCTCTTTTCAATTTGAATGTTTTGGGAACAATCCGTTGCACGCGGGCGGCAGCGGCAATGCTTCTTGAACATCGCGGACATGTTGTCAATATTGGTTCGTTGGCGTCGAAAAGTGCGGCTCGGTATGTTGGTGCTTATCCTGTTTCGAAATTTGCGGTAGCGGCTTATTCGCAACAACTTCGTCTTGAACTTAGTCGGGAAGGATTGCATGTTCTTTTGGTTTGTCCTGGTCCGATTCGCCGCGAACAGGAAAGGTTGTATCCTTTGGAAGGATTGGAAGAAATTCCTGATTCTGCTCGTGCGCCGGGTGCGGGTGTTAAGGTTGGTCGTATTGACCCGCATTGGCTTGCCCGAAAAATTCTCAACTATTGTGAACGCCGAAAACCTGAACTAATTGTTCCCGCCAAAGCAAAATTCCTGTTCGCAATTGCCCAACTCTTTCCAACATTAGGCGATTGGCTCGTTAAAGTTAATAGTTAGTAGTGAATAGTGAATAGTGAATAGTTTCGCAAGCCGGCGGTTTTAACCGCCGGAATATTGAGATTCCGAATTTTAAAAATAATCCACATTGTGTAAACTATTTTGGTAAATAATTCCGCATTGCGAAACTCTCCACTATCAACTAAAAAATTATCGTAACTATTCACGGACATTTTTGCCATTTTGTTTTATATAAGCCTTTTTTTTTTCAAACTATTTTTTCATAATTCGCTTTATTTTTGTTAGTTATAGAATGCAAAAAAATGGTCAAATGTCTGCGAACGGTTACCCCGTCGAAACAAATCAAATCGTTTATCTACAAAAAATTCAACTGAATAATTACAAAACGTATGTTACGAATTCAAAAGTAAAATTGACCACTGGTACATTGTTGTAACACAGCCAACAATAATACTGATGATACATAAACGTCGAGATATATTCTCTGTGAATAGATAACACGATATACCAAACATTATCGAAAAAGGTCCTGGAAACAATATTGTCGCCATCAAAAGGTGCTGACCCACAGCATTGTTATGATGTTGATTTGACGATAATAAATCTAACATAAGCTCAGGAGCAAAAACGGATAAAATGAAATCCATAATTGCAAGAATTAAGAGAATCCACATCCATTTTATTGTTTTTTTATTTTGTGAATCAGGCATAGCCATTGTAATCTCCTTTAAATATTTTAGTGGTTTTTAATCGAAAACTTAAAAAATCAATAGTTTTGTTGATGAAAATGGTAAAGTAATTTGTGTAAAATGATTACGTTTTTCCTTATTTATCATAAATTTGAAAGTGTGACATAAAATTGTTTGGTTTGATAATCAATCTCTAAGTGAAATATAACTTTTTCTCTAGAATTTTTATCTATTTTTTTTGAAACTATTCTCCCCAGGCTGCCCAGTATAGACCGATTCCATAATTGACAAGCGTAAGAACTAAGCCTATGATATTAAGGATAAGTCCAATTTTAGCATTGTTTTTTTTACCATATATTTCTTCGATTCCCAAAGTAATCCCAACAACTGTGAGTGGAAAACCGATTATTGGAATTATCCAGATAAACAGTCCCACAAGACCTAGTTTCAACGAGCTCATTTTGTTTCCTTTACTAAAAAGAATATTTTTTGTAAGATGTTAAATTCAATTATATCGGCAACACTGGACATAATATAAACATCAATCGTAAATCACTTATGGTTTTGTTCAGCGCATAAAAAAGGGCGTGAGTCGCTTTGTCATCTCATCGACCTTACCAGAGGTATCCACGATGACCACGACCACGCCCAATTTTCGGGACGTAGCACGTTAGTCGCTCGTGGATTCAAAATCTGGTAATTTGATGAGAGCGATATTATTTAACTAAATTTTATAACATTTTACATTTATATCATAATAAATTCAAAATAATTTATAATCATTTCCGGTTGTTACACAACAACCACGAGAACCTATTATAATATTTTTTCTAAAAGAACATAGGGGGGAAAAAAAAAAATTCTAATATCCAGTCGATATGTTCGTGGCAACGATAATTGGTTTGTATTCATTACAGCTAAAATCGAAATTAAAATATCATGTAACACCCAATTAAGCACCTCTAAAAATCCAGTATTTTATCAAAAAATTATTCATAAATCCTTTTAATATAAATGATTATAAACTTTGCAAAAGTCCAGTTATAAACATTTTGGTAGTAATTCCACTTGCAAACTATTCACTATTAACTAAAAACTAATCTGCGGACAATTTTTTGTTTTTGTGCTTAAGAAAATAGCCAGTTATTTACAATCATAAAATTATTATTTTTCAATTGCCATGTTTTGCAGTAATGAAGAAAAACTGAACGTTATTGTTAATTTGCTACGGAAATCAAAACGTATTTTGTTTATTACAGGGGCGGGTATTTCTGCGGACAGTGGTTTACCGACATATCGTGGTGTTGGCGGGTTATACAATCGGGGGCGAACAGAAGAAGGATATACTATTGAGGAATGTCTTTCGGGATCAATGTTCCAAAGGCAACCGGAAATCACGTGGAAATATATGTTTCAATTAGGTATTGCGGTTGCGGAACATCAACCCAATGATGCACACCGGATTATTGCCGAATGGGAAAAACGGTTGAATTCTATCGGCGGCAAAGTTGTTGTCGTTACGCAGAATATTGACAATTATCATCGTGCTGCCGGATCGAGAAATGTGTACGAATTTCACGGTTCATTGAGAACTTTGTATTGTACGGCTTGTTCATGGTCGGAGGAGTTGGAAACGGACAAGACGGCACTGACACGATTTAAGGAATTACAAAAAACTCTTCTGCCGTGTTGTCCCGAATGTCATGCGGTGATTCGTCCTCGTGTGGTTCTGTTTGAGGAAAGTTTGCCGTTTCACGAAATAGAACAATTTCAGTACGAATTTAACAACGGCAAAGGTTTTGATTTGGTTTTTTCTATTGGCACATCGGCGATGTTTCCGTACATTACCAATCCGGTACGAATGGCGGCGTTGCAAAAAATTCCGACGATTGAGATTAATCCGGTTGAAAGTGATTTATCCTATTATGTTGAGATCCATCTCCCAATGCGTGCCGCCGAAGCCCTGCTCGAAATCGAAAAACAATGGAACAAAAAATTGTCCGCAGAGATTTCGCAGATAAACGCAGATATTAAAATTGCCCCCAATCGGGGGCATTCCCAAAATAGCGATGGGTTTTATTTTAACCCATCGGATCAATGATGCGTTTGTCCGATGGGTTAAAACCTCTCGTTATTTTGGGGTTAGCGTTTCGCAATGCGGAATTAAATGTCTGAACTATGATTTGTTTGATTTTGCATCTTCTATTTTTTTTCGTATCATTCGTGCGGCGTTGATGGTGTAATCAAGACCGGAAACAAATGTAATCGCAACCGTCAACCAAAGTGAAACCAGCATCGTGTAGAAAACAATGTTGCGCCAATATTTTGTGTTGAAAATGAAATCGCAAATTCCGGCAAACACCGAACCCGAATCCTTCGCCGCAACCACGTCCGGTCGATAATAATCACTAATAAGAATATCTCCATGATTCGTTAAAATAACCCGCTCCGCTCCGCCGGCAAGATAAAGGAAACAAGCAATAACCGCCACGCATTGAAACGCCATCTTCCATTTGCCAATCCATTTAGCAGAAAAATCACCGCCGGAAGATTCGACAAAAGCACGAAGCGACGTAACAAGAAGTTCCCGCCCGACAATCACAATAACCATCCACGGTTGAAGCATAAGCCACGCCGGATAACCGGCAATAACATCAGACGTAAGTTCAGGAATCGCAACAAGACAAACAAATACCCCGCAAATCAAAAATTTGTCCGCAAACGGATCCATCACCCGACCAAAAATCGTAATCTGTCTAAACCTCCTCGCCCACCAACCATCCAGAAAATCCGTAACAGTCGCAAGAACAAAAAAGAATAAACAAAAATCATAATCCCGCATCGCCGTAAAATAAAATACCGCAATAGAAAAAAATACACGGAATAATGTTAATGTGTTAGGAACATTCATCGTTTCGGAAATTGGGTAATCGGAAACATAACGATAAATCCACAATAAAACTCGCCTCTGTTTCCTAATTTGATTGTAAAATATTTGATTGTAAAATATTTGACTGTAAATAGTCGATTGTAAAATATTCGACTGTAAAATTCCATCATCATTATAAAAACCAATCAAGTAAACCATTTCGGCATTGTCACTTTACCTGGTTTTGTCAGAGAAATAAATTTCGTGTTGGTATTGTAGTTTTACGATATTTTTTATCGGTTTAAAATCCGAACATTATTTATGATGTTGTTTCCAATTGGTTCATAATTTCATCGGGGATATTAAAATTTGAGGAAACTTTTTGAATATCGTCATGATCATCGAGTAGTTCCATGAGTTTAAGGATTCTGGCGGCGGTTTCGGTGTCGGAGATTTCGGCGGTATCTTTTGGGATGAGGCTTAACTGAGATTCTTCCGGTTCGATTCCGACTTTTTGCAAGGCGTTTGAAACGGATTCGTAAGATTCCGGCTGACAGGTAATTTCAAATCCGTCGTCGGTTTCCTGAACATCATCTGCTCCGGCTTCCAATGCCAATTCCATAACAAAATCTTCGGTTAATGTTTCTTTTTTCGAAGTTATTTTAGGAATAACAAAAAAGCCTTTCTTTTCAAAATTCCACGCAACGCAACCGGTTGTTCCGAGTTTCCCGCCGCAAACTTCAAAAATCTTTTTAATTTCGGGCGAGGTACGATTGCGGTTATCGGTAACTGCTTCGGCTAAAACGGCGACACCGGCGGGTCCGTAACCTTCATAGATGAGTTCATCGAGTTGTTCGGAGCCGAGTTCACCGGTTCCGCGTTTGATAGCGCGGGCGATATTTTCTTTTGGCAGGCTTACTGCTTTTGCTTCATCGATAGCGGCTCGGAGGCGGATATTGGCATCGGGGTCACCGCCGCCAAGTTTTGCGGCAATGATGATGGCTTTTGCCAATTTGCTCCAAAGTTTCCCGCGTTTGGCATCGACCAACGCCTTTTTATGTTTAATTCCAGCCCAATGGGAATGCCCAGACATAAAATAGTTTTCCT
>JAISNF010000420.1 GCA_031276415.1 Planctomycetaceae bacterium | reverse complement strand
ACCACAGAGAACACAGAGTTCACAGAAAAAAATTGTCCACAGATTACGCAGATTATCGCAGATGAATTTTAAAATATAAAATATGAAATAAAGTTAAAATTTTTGTATTTTTGTATATTTTGTTGTTTCGTATTATCAAAAAACAATCTGCGATCATCAGCATAATCTGCGGACGATTTTCTTTTCTCTGGTAGTTAATAAAAATAAATTTGTGGTTTTTAGAATTTCCCTAAAAATCAAAGTTCCGACAATGGCGAAGTTGTTTTGTTTAGGAAATTACAGGCAAGGTCTTGAGAAATTTATTGGATTCGATATATTATTTAACCATGAATTGATTGTTGAAGAAAATTTTTATGATTTTTCTTTTCATTATTTTTCATTAACGTTTTCATTTTTTCGTGATTTTTACTTTTAGTTTTTTACTTTCAACATTAAAATCCGTTGTCGGAATCTGTAATTGATAATGAATTCGGACATAATTACTTCACTTCGTTGGAAAAAGTTTCCTGTTTTGGATCATGGTTTTGTGTGTCTTGTCGATGTGATGGGAGATGATTCTGCAATTGTTCAGGCGGCGCGTGTTAGTTACGGTGACGGAACCAAAAAAGTTTCCGATGACCGGACTCTTCTGCGTTATCTCATGCGTCATCAACACACAACTCCGTTTGAAATGGCAGAAATCAAATTGTTAATTCGTGTGCCAATGGATTGCTGGCGGCAATGGATACGGCATCGAACTGCTTCCGTTAATGAATACAGTACACGATATTCAATTGCTCTTGACTGTACTTACGGCACCGCACCAAACGCCTGGCGAACACAATCGGAAGTTAATCGTCAAGGAAGCGGAACCTGTCTTGAACCGGAATGCGGTCAAATTTTGACCGATCACGAACTCCAATTTCATCAGCAGGCTCGTGAACTCTACGAACAACGTATTAAACAAGGTGTTGCACGGGAACTGGCTCGTAAAGATTTACCGCTTTCGACTTATACCGAAGCGTATTGGAAAATCGACCTGCACAATTTGTTTCGATTTCTTGTCCTTCGCATGGAATCACACGCTCAATACGAAATTGTTCAATATGCAACAACTATCGGCGAACAAATTGTTCAACCGCTTTTTCCAAACTGTTGGGAAGCGTTTCTCGATTATCAATTTGGAGCGGTTCGTCTTAGCCGGTTGGATCAGGGAGTGATTGCAAGACTTGCCCAACACGCCGCACTTCCGGCAACTCGCCAACAATTCCTCGAACACCAAGACCCCGCATGGAAAACTCTTGAACGAAGCCGTGAACGCGATGAATGTTATGAAAAATTGCAAAAACTCGGACTAATCAAAACTTCCTCGTAAAATTTCTCAAATTTGTAAAAAAAAAAAATTCAATTACAATTTCAAGTTATGAGAAATTCTAATAACTGTTTTTTTTATTAACCACAGAGGACACAGAGTTCACAGAGAGGAATTTTTTAAGAGATTTTTTTTGAATATGTTTTTTACTTAACTTTTAATATCATTTACAAAAAATATCACAATCAATACAATTGATCAGAATAATTTCCTATCTCAGTGTTCTCTGTGGTTTTAAAAAATGAAGTACCTTTATGAGAATGAACATTTACGTTTTTTCTCATTGTTTAACTTTTTTTCCACAATCACAATTACAATTACTTTTACAATAAGGAGTATTTTTATGAACATCAATTTGTTCCGTATTTTCATGTTGTTTGTTTCTCTTTTGTTTTTTCCGTTTCTTGTCGATGTTGCCGAAACCGCAGAAGCCGCTGAACCGTTGACGAAACCGGTGAAGGCGATTATTTTACCGGACAACGCTTTGCATCCTGACGGCATGACGGTGAATCCTAAAACCGGAGATATTATTCTTGCGGTTCCTGTTATTGGCGACAAGGGCAATGCTGCTCTTTTGAAGATTGATGCGGAAGATAATGTCTCCAATTATTTTGAACTTCCTGCTCATCCCGAAACGGGTCGTGTTACACCGCTTGGTATTTCATTTGGAGCGGACGGCAATCTTTATGTTGCCGACAGCCAATGTCTTGGCGGTAATCCGAATCATAAATCGCGTTTGCTTCGTGTTGTCCATGAAGACGGAAAACCGGTTCGTACTGAGATATTGGTGACAGGAATCACTCAAGCCAATGGACTTGAAATTTTCGGCGACAAAATTTACATTGCCGAAACGCAGGTTGATCCGATGATTGTTGAAATGCCGATGACCAGCGGCGTGTTCTGTTTTGACATTTCGGAATTTAAGGGAGAACTTCAGGTTGTCCGGCGTGGGCGTTATCGTACACATGCTCCGGGTTCGCCGCCGGTTTTGCATGTTTTGCCTTATCAGAAAGACCCGCATTTCATTTTCAATTTCCAAACAACCGATGCTGACCGGAATGGACAACAAAAAGTCGGTGCCAATGGAATTGGTCTTTCCAAAAACGGTTTGCTGTATGTTGCCAATTTTGGTGATAAAAAGATTATTGAGGTTAAACTGGCGAAAGACGGTAAAACGGTTGTTTCGAGTCGTGATGTTAATGACGGCAAGGGACCGAATGAGAGTGTTGACGGTCTTAAAGTTTGTCCGAAGGGTTATATCTTTTTTGCCGATTACGTTGGCAATGCGGTTTGTGTAACCAATCCGGCAAACGGCAAAACGATTTTGATTGCCAAAAATTCAACAAATCCCAATCCCGAAGCCAAAAAAGCCGGTGCTTTGGATCGTTGTTCTGAGGTATGTTTACGCGGCGAAAAACTTTATGTTGCCAATATTGATCTTGACGACAACAACGCTCCGCACACTGTCAGCGTCATTGATTTAACCGGAATTGATTTCGATGCCTTGTTGAAATAAAATCGTTCAATTTTTATTAGTTGTCCTTTTAGTTTTTGATCCTGTATTGTTGTCCTAAGTCCCGCAGGGACGAGATTATGCATAACCGTAGGTGTAGCGAAACGCAACCTACGGACATCGGCAAGGGATAAGGATATTGAGACACAAAAGGAGAATTCTCGAAACAGAATTAAGCCCTAAACTAAACTAATAGGTCCCTCATCTACTCTACGTTAAGATTGAAAATTCGTCAACCGTTGTAGAGACGCAATACATTGTGTCTTTACGATTTAAACCTATTACCGGGAATGATTACAAATAAAAAAACGGTTTTTAGAAGTTCCCTATTAAAATAGTTATCGATTTTGGCGTATTGAGATTGTTACTTGAAATTGTTACTAACTATTGAAATTGTTACGATCAATGACTTTTGATTCTTCTATTAATTTGAAATTGCAGGACACGGATGTTCGTTTGATGCT
>JAISNF010000386.1 GCA_031276415.1 Planctomycetaceae bacterium | reverse complement strand
TTACGAATTATGCAGGTGATAATGAGTAAAAATCTTGATGAAATTTTATGTGAAGAAAATTTATTGGAAGAGTTGAAACCTTATACTGATGATCCTGAATGCCGAAAATTTGCTCGGCTTTTTGCGTGTTATGTTTTTGACAGTAATCGCCATCTGACACAAGAGGGCGAAAAACAATTTAAACAACAAATTCAAAAAACTTTTAAAGGAGAAGAAAAAATTATGTGGTCTCCATTAGCCAAACGTTACGGCGCAGCCGGTATAAAACAAGGTATTAAACAAGGTATTGAAATAGGCAGAGCAGAAGGTGAAGCCAAAGGTAAAACCGAAGGTGAAGTAGAATCTATTATATCTATTTTGGATGTGAAATTTGGGGAAATTTCTGAAACGGTTCGTAATTCTCTTTATGCTGTAACAGACGTAAATCGTCTTCAGGAACTTGTCCGCTTTGCTGCAAAATGCGACACGTTTGAGGAATTTTTCAAAAAATTGAAACAAACAAAATCGAAGCAAACAAAACGGCTTCGTCATTGAAACAATCTTAAATGTGCAAAAATAACCGTTTTTAACATGAACGGTTATAAAAGGTAAACTTCCGAAAAAACTATAAACTATTAACTATTAACTATTAACTATAAAGATGGATATTCGCAGTATATTATTTACGTGTTTTACTTTTGGGGTTCCGCTTGCGATGGCGGCGGCGATTTTTGGAACACGTTGGAGAGAAGGTTTCTGGGGAAACATTCTTTCGGTATTTAGTGTTTTCTTTTCTGCTTTGGTAGCAATCGCTTGGTGGGAACCGTTGGCGTCGATTCTTAGTACGAATATTCCGAAGATGCTTTATCTTTCGGATTGTCTTGCGATTTGGCTGATTTTTCTTATTACGTTTTTGATCGTTAACGAATTGACGAGAATGATGTCGCGGGTTAAAGTGAAATTTGTTGTTCCGATTGAAAAAGCCGGCAATGCGGTGGCGTTGTTTTTATTGTTTCTTATGCTTTACGGTTTTTTTCTGTTCACAATGGATTTGAGTCCGGTTGGCGAAAATCCTGATGCGACAGTTACGGCGGATTCTGTCCAAGTTAAAATGTTGCGAATATTAACGGCGGGAAATCTTTCATCGTTTACACAGCCGACTCAGTTTGATGCAAACGGGGATTTTCGGCAAAACCATCTTGAACGGCGTAAAGCACTTATGGAAAATGTTCGAGTGAAAAATTCGCTTTTTTATGAAGGAACAATTCCGCCGCGACGAAAATAGCGTTTTTTTCTGGGACAATTATTCAAATTAATTATGCAACGTAATTATGAATTTTGGGAGAAATTATTATGACGGAAAATCAATCGCTTTTTTCATCGACATGGAATGATGCCTCTGAAGAGGATGTGATGTACACACGGCTTAGTATTCCGGCGTTGCTTGCGTTGATATTTGGGCTTACGTCGTTTCTTGTATTTATGACGCCGTGGTTTTTTTTCCTTAGTATTTTGGGGATTTTTCTTTCATTTGTTGCGATTATTTCTATTGGGAAGGCGGAGGGCGG
Organism: Planctomycetaceae bacterium; assembly: GCA_031276415.1. Classification (GTDB taxonomy): domain Bacteria; phylum Planctomycetota; class Planctomycetia; order Pirellulales; family Thermoguttaceae; genus WRKP01. The sequence goes on along the minus strand of JAISNF010000386.1, from coordinate 1,927 downwards.
ATTGACGGGTTTGCGATTTGCGCAACTTGGATTGTGTAGTTCTATTATTTCTTTAACTGCGGTGGCGATTCTTTGGCCTAGTTATCAATATGGAGTTCGTCTTGAAGCCGACCGTTTTTTCCGTATTTGGTTTGACGCATTACAGCACGATAATATTCCGTTAGCGAAAGGCTTGACTTCGCCGTATTGGGAACGTCCGGCGTCAGACAAACCGGAAGAATGGTGGAAAAAACAGTACGAAAACAATTTTTTGCACAAATCCATTCATTCTTACACGGACAACAAACTTATTCGTGTTTTACTTGCGTTGGGTGATAAGGCGAAGGTTTCTTATTACAAAACGCTTTCTGTTACGACCAGTGATGAAAAAGATACGGTTGTAACATTATATGCGGTCAGTTTTCCAAACGATAATGGTGAAACGGAAACTTTTTTTGTTAAAATGATTGGCAAGCGTTCATTTCCGAGCGGTGACATTAAATCAGCGGGGTGGGCATTGGAAGGTATTCCAACGGTTGTTGTTCCTGACGAATTAAAATCAATTGCTCAAACACCAAAAAACAAAACTGGTGAAACAAAAATTGAAACCGATCACAACCATCACCACCACGATCATGATCACAATCACGACCATGACCATGACCATGACCATCATCATCACCATTAAGAATTATATTCGCCTACGATATTTTCCGCTACAACTATCAATTATCGACTAAAACAGATTTTGCTTTATGAAGTAATTGTTTGATGGTTTTTGTATCTTTTGATTGTAGTGCAATAATTAGTTCATGGAGTTGAGCATCAAACCGCTGAAGAGCGTTAAGAAGATGATCGCTGTTATCCAAAAGAATATCGTACCAAATTTCCGGTGAACCGGCTGCCAACCGAGACATTCCGGCGAAACCGGTTCCGGTAAATGGTCGTTCTTCTTCTTGTAACATTTGCGTTAAAATGACCGAAAGAACATGCGGAAGATGTGAAGTAACCGCAAGAATCTCATCATGTTTCACCGCATCCATTTCAATAACATGAGCCCCAAGCGTTTCCCAAAATTGTCGCAACAAATTTATATTGTCAGCGGAATGAAATTTTGTTGGGGTTAAAACGGTGAGGTGATTTTGAAACAAATCGGCATCCGCTGCATCGGGACCGCTTCGTTCACTTCCGGCAATCGGATGTGAACCGATAAACCGTAAATCGGAAATCTCTTGAACTTGTTTTGTTTTTGTACTTCCGACATCGGTGAGAAGTAACCGTCCCGAATGACCGAAATGTTGAATTGCGGCACAAATATTGGGAACAATATCACCGACCGGCGTACAAACCGTAACAAGTATTTGATCACAATGAACCGGAGGCGGAACTGCTTCAAGTAACAAATAATATTCGTCAATAATTCCGTTCTGAAAAGCGATTTCCAATGTTTTTTGAGTTCGTCCGACGCCGATAATTGTTTGAGCGAGACCATATTTTTTAGCGGCTAAACCAATCGAACCGCCCAGCAAACCAACACCAATAATAACTAATCGTGAAAACATAAATTTTTGACAATTGATAGTAGATGTGAGGACACAAATAAACGCAGATTATTTTAAAATATAAAACAATGAAAATATAAAACAATGAAAAGATGAAACAACAAATGAAGTTACAACAAAAAAATATTGTAACCGTTCACGGAAATTTAGCGGATGTTTGCCTACCTAATTAACTATTCACTATTAACTATAAACTATTCACTAACAACAAACCTCATTTTTACCTAATTTTTCTTAACAAAACGATTCACCAAAAAAACCTCAGTAGAAAAAAATCATAAAAAATCCGACCTCATTACCTCATTAAAAAATAATCATAATGAGGTAATGAGGTTTGTATTTGGTGGCATTCATTGCTACTGAGGTTTTTTTGGCAAATCGTTTTG
>JAISNF010000363.1 GCA_031276415.1 Planctomycetaceae bacterium | reverse complement strand
CTGGCTACAAGTAAGTACCGAGTGGCAACAAGTAAGTACCGATTTGCGAAAAGGTAAGTACCGATTGTCAAAAAGTAAGTACCATTCGGTTAAAAGTAAGTACTAAAAATCCGGAAATTTGCCGTTTTTGCCCCAAAAATAGGGGAAAAAGGGCAAAAACAGATTGTAAAACGGTTTTGTAAGACCGTTTTTTGTAGAAAGTTTTAACCATTTTATTAAGGAGTGTTACAATGGCACATAACAGCAGTTACATGCCGACTAAAGACGGTGAATTTATTGCTTGGGCGGAGACGATTCTTCGGTATTGCACGGAGAATGCGAGTCAGTGGAATATTGACTCGAGTCAGTTGATGCAATTTACTAACTTGACGAATGTTGCGGCGGCGGCTTATCAGGTCAATTCGCATCTGGATGAGCGGATCCGAACAACGGTTGCCATCAAAGACGAGGCGTTTTTGAACCTTAAACGGTTCTTGCAGCAGTTTGTCAACATGTTGGAGGGAAATCCCAATATTTCCGATTTAGCGATTATAGAAATGGAGTTACGACCACGCCATCCGTCCGCACACCAGCCGATTCCGGTTCCAACGGAGGCTCCGGTGATTACGGCGGTTGTCAGGCAGCACCACGATATTACCGTGTACGCATCAACCTTGCAACAAGGGCACCCGACCGAGTTCCTCACCAGTGGAAAATACGGCGGTTTCCTTTTGCAATACCAAATTGAGAATACTGTCCAATGGCAATCGGTTCTCTCAACAAGGTTACATTACACGTTAATTTTCTCCGAAGCCGAAGAAGCAAAGCATATCCTTTTGCAAGGGGCTTGGGTCAACCCAAGAATGCAAAACGGTCCTTGGAGTGAACAAATTCGTGAATTGATCAATTAGTTGGCAACCTTTTCGTCCGCAGTTTACGCCAATGGACGCAGAAAAATAATTTGTGTTTATCAGCGAAAATCTGCGTCATCTGCGGACTGTTTTTTAACCACAGAGAACACAAAGTTCACAGAGAGGAAAAATTTAATTTTAAAAAGTTATTTTAAATCAAAAGGCAATTTTAACCTTAACCTTAAATAACGTTTCGATTCCAATTAAAAATTTCCTCTGGTGTTCTCTGTGGTTAAATAAAAAAACCGGTTATTAGACGTTACCCAAAAACTAAAATGCTCAATGGAGTGTTGACAATCAATTTTTATTTGTGTACATTTTGAACCTAATTCAGTTGCGAGATGTTGTTTTTCTTTTGCCGCGTTGTGTTGCGGTAAACAAATCGCAAGAATTTTAGTGAAACTTTCTAACAAAAGGAGCATGACGATGAAAAAATTAGTATTGATGATTTTGTTTTTTGTTTCGGCAATTCCGTTATCGGCACAGGAATATCGCGAGATTCCGGTTAATGTTTATCGCGACAAAATGAAAGCCGGTTGGATTGGTCAGATTGCCGGAGTTTGTTGGGGTGCGCCGACGGAGTTTAAGTTCAACGGAATTATAATTCCCGAAAACAAAATGCCGCAATGGAACCCCGAGATGATTAACAACGCTTTTGGTCAGGATGATCTTTATGTTGAAATGACCTTCCTTCGCAGTTTGGAGCAGTACGGTCTCAATGTTTCGCAACGTCAAGCCGGAATTGATTTTGCCAACAGCAGTTATCAAGTTTGGGCAGCCAATAACGCCGGACGTACAAATCTTCGGCGTGGTATTGCGCCGCCAGACAGTGGACATCCGGCGTTCAATATTCACGCAGATGATATTGATTATCAAATTGAGGCGGATTATTCAGGTTTAATTGCCCCCGGTTTGCCGCAAGTTGCTATCGAACTCGGTGAAAAATTCGGAGGTTTGATGAATTACGGTGATGGTCTTTATGCGGGTCAGTTTGTCGGCGGAATGTATGCCGAAGCGTTTTTTGAATCGGATATTAAAAAGATTATTGATGCCGGTTTAGCGTGTATTCCGCAAGATTCACAGTATGCCGAAATGGTTCGGGATGTGCTTCGTTGGTACGATGAAAATCCAAACGACTGGACAACCTGTTGGCAGAAAATCAATGAAAAATACCAGAAAAACAAAGATTATCGCCGTTTAACTTATAACACCGGCGATTCTAATATTGATGCAAAAATCAATGGGGCGTATATTCTTGTCGGGTTATTATACGGAAAAGGCGATCTTGATCAAACAATAATTCTTTCCACGCGATGTGGTCAGGATTCGGATTGTAATCCTTCCAATGCCGGCGGAGTTTTGTTTACAACGCTTGGTTTTTCAAAGTTACCGCCGCGATTCAGCGAAAAACTTGATGAAACAAAAAAATTCAGTTACACGGCATACGATTTTCCCGCGTTGGTTGATGTTTGCGAAAAACTGGCACGGCAAGCCGTCCTCCAATACGGCGGACGAATTGTTAAACGGAACGGTGAAGATGTTTTTTCGATTCCTGTTCAAAATTCATTTTCGGGACAGAAAAAAACTGTTCGGCGTGGTCTTTTGGGACGAAGAGCAACGACTTCGGCAACGGCTTTATCAAAACAGTTAAAACCGCAACTAAAACCTTACAAACCGAGTTGGCAACCTGATCCTCCGCAAAATGTCCGATTTACAGAAGCGGAACTTCAATTGATTAATTTCCGCGATTATGAACTGACGGAAGTGGTTGCGAAATTTTTTCCGGGTTGGAGATTGACGGATTGTGGACCTGATATGGATCCCGGTTTTCGTGCGGAATATAGCGGCAAAAAGAACGTTGTGATGACACATCCGAAATCACGTGGCGAGGCGTGTGTTTTGACAAAAAATGTTACGATTCCGAAAAACAAAAAGACAACGCTCAAACTTGTTGTTGCCGCTCATGATGCTGCGAAAGCGGAATTTGATTGGGAACTAATTGTTAAAGCGGACGGAAAAGAATTATTGAAACAACGAATTGCCGGTGATTGGAAAGAGATTACTGTTGATCTTTCGGGTTATGCCGGAAAAACGGTGAAACTTGAATTGCTGAACCAACCCAACGGCTGGTCATACGAAGCCGGTTATTGGCACGAAATCAGCATTCAATCGAAATGAATAAATGTTAATAACCGTTCCCATAAATGCGGATAAACTTGTCCGCATTTTTGCAGATAAATTTGTCCGCAGATGTAATGTTGCTCTGGCGGATGCTTCTGTACGTTTCGTTTCCGAAGGAATTGATTGCGGAGGTATTCGTACCATGACCTACACCGATATTGAAACTGCTTGCGGACAATATCCAACGCAGAAATACAGCGGCGCATCGCCGTGGGGAGTTTGGGGCGCAGTCGGAACAATTGCTGGCGGAGAGTCCCAAACATTGCCATAAAAATCGGCGTAACAATTCATGGTAATAATCTCAACAGGTAGTTCAATGTTTCGCCTGAAATATTAGTCGGCGTACTCGCCGACAGGGAACCTGCTGTTGTTCCCGATCAACCGTTGCGTAGGTTAGATAACCTTCGGCGAAGGGATCGCCTACCAATCAACTATAAACTATTCACTAACAACAAACCTCATTTTCACCTAATTTTTCCTAACAAAACAACCTCAGTAGCCATGAATTTAAAACAAAACAAACCTCATTACCTCATTGTTAAAATACAACCGGTTAATTTTGTTAATGACGTAATGAGGTTGTTGTGTGTGATTTTATTTTCTACTGAGGTTGGTTTTTAGTGGAGAGTTTCACAATGCGGAATTATAAACGTTTTGGTAGTAATTCCGCTTGCGACAAAAAGCACAGAGAAGAAAAATTTAATTTTAAAAAGTTATTTTAGATCAAAAGTCAATTATAAAATTAAATAATATTTTGATTACAATTTAAAAATTTCCTCAGTGTTTTTTAGATGTTCCCTATGGTCAATTATTTACGTTGTTTCTTCTTTTGGCAAAGCAGGACGAATGGCTAAATCGTACAATGCACCGCCAATAACACTACCACAACAAGGCGCAACAATATACACAATCCAAAAACCATGTCCATTGGGACCAGGAATAGCCGTTTCACCCCAACCAGCAATAAAAGCAAATAAACGCGGCGCAAAATCCCGCGCCGGATTAAAACCCGCTTGCGTTAATGGAGCAATAATTGAAATAAGCATTGAAATTGTTAAACCAATAAATAACGGAACAAGATGCGCCGCCGGACGCGCCGGATTTCGATGATCAATAAGCGCAAAAACAATCAATGCCAACATTGCCGTACCAAATAATTCCGCTAAAAATGCCAAAAAAATAGGAACAAATTGACTTTGTTTTTGCCAAGCGGTTTGCCATGAATCAGGATTTTCAGAATCAACCGAAACCGATTCCGGTGACGAATAATATTCTCCGTAACATCGAGCCGTTATCACACTTGCCGGTTGACCACGAACAATCCCGCGCGATTCCTCAAACGCTTTGAGATTGGGTTGAAAAAGTACGAATAATAAAGCCGCAGCACAAAACGCCCCCGAAAATTGACCCATCCAATAAGGAATAATTTCCCTAATCGGTAACTTACGATGTACCGCAAACGCTAACGTCATCGCCGGATTCAAATGTCCGCCGCTCACCGCTCCGGTAATGAAAATGGCAAAAGCAATCACCAACCCCCAAATAATCGCAATCTGCCAAAGACCAACTTGCGCTCCAAACAAAGTCGCCGTGTGAACCGAACCGCAACCAAAAAATACAAGCATAAACGTTCCAATAAACTCGGCAACGCTCTTGCGAAAAATAGATATTGTGTGCATTGTGGAATAAATAAAAAAAGTTAGTTAAAAAATCAGTTAAAATCAGTTAAAAATTAGTATCAATAATAAACAATTAAAAATAAAAAATACGTTCCGATTAAATTCGGTGAATCAATAAATATTCCGTATCGTAAACACCAATATTTTTGAATCACCGAAATATTTTTGTTTCGCAATTACTGTTGCCGAAATTCCAATCTCACACGGGAAATTCTCATACGGTAAGTTCCCACACGGTAAATTACGTATTTAATTTTCTGTTTTGTTAAACCGGTGTGTCGGATTCGGTCTTCCGGGCATGAGACAACGAAGTGTTTCGATTTTTACGTCAAGTTGTCGGCTGATATTTCCGGCGAACAATTGACGAACCAATTTTTCAAGTGATTCAGGCGACATCTGAACACGGGCATTGAAAATTAAAACCGGTTTGTCTGATATTGTTTCAATATCACGAACCTCAACAATTCCGTTAAGACTCGTTAAATTGGCAACACTTTCTTTACCGCCGACATTGAGAATCGCTTTAACATGTCCCACTTCGGAACTTGATTTTTTAATTTCCGTTTGAAAATCCTCCAACAGGTTTTTCAGTAACGTATGACCATTGACCTGATTGTTTTTTGCTTGAACTGTTGCGGTTGCATTGAGCCAACCGAGTACCGCTTCGCCATGAGCATAACGATCATAATCCACCGGAACAATTTTTGTTCCAACATCTTTTGCTGTTCGGATTTCCTTGAGCCAAGCGTCTATTCCGTCTCCGGTTTTCGCTGAAATCAAACCGGTCGCTTTCTCTGGAAATTCTTTTTTCAATAAATCCTGAATCTTGGTTTTTTCCGAATCGGAAAGAGTATCCGACTTGTTAATGAGAATCCGGTCTGCTTCGTCCATTTGAAGTTTCATAATGTACAACGCATCAGGATCAACCTGACTTGTCGTAACACCAACAATTTCAAAAAAACGGTTGGGATCAACCAAAACAGTCAACGGTGCAAGATTCCAATCAGGATGAAATTTTTTGACGGGATTCAAAATTGTCGCCGACAAATCGGTACAACTTCCAACTGGTTCTGCAATAATTGTTTCCGCTCCGCGAGTTATTAAAGATTGTACCGCATCGGCAAAACCGTTGAAATTGCAACAAAAACAACTTCCGGCAACTTCCAAAACTCCTTTGCCAACACGACTTAACAATCGTGTATCAACAAGTTCCGGTGCTTGATCGTTTGTAATCAGACCGACAGATTGTTGTTCCGCTGTTAATTTTTTGGCTGCTTCTGCAAGAAGGGTCGTTTTGCCGCTTCCCAAAAAACCGCCGACTAAAATCAGTTTCGTCATATTTTCTCCTTTTTGTTAAAACGGATTTAAAATGGATAAAGATATTTAATGTTCAATAGGCTAAAAGTCGATACAAGAATAATATACATGATAACGTCCTATATGGGAATACTACCAGCAAAAAATAAATTAAAAAAATTAAAAATTTGCTAAAAGTCATTAAAAAAAGAGGTTTATTGATGAAAAAATTCCTGATAAAAAGTTTCGGGGTTGTTCTTTTTGGAATGATTGTTCCAATAGTTTCGATAGTTTCTGCCGGAGTTTTTGAAGAATGCAGTCCGTGTGAAATTGTTTCAAATGATTTTGAAACGGTTTGTAACGCCAAATCGTTTTGGGATTTTGGCGGTTGGTTGGATGCCGGTGTGATGGCAAACGAATACGGTCAGAAAGATGAATATACCGACAACGGTCTTAATATTGATTCCGGTAATACCAGCCGGTTAAAAAATGCGAAACACGCTTCCTATCAGGTGAATCAGGCGTGGCTTTTTCTTGGTAAAAGGCTTAATCAACGCGGTTTTGATTTTGGCGGACGTGTTGATTTTATGTATGGTGTTGACGGTCAGCATTTTCAAGCGGCGGGTCTTGGTTACGAGCCGGAGACCGGAAAACGTTGGGGCGAAGGCGATTATTACGCCGCATTACCGCAACTTTATTTTGAAGCAGGATACAAAAATTTAAGTGTGAAAGCCGGAAAATTCTTTACGCCTATGGGACTTGATTCTTCGTGTTCTCCCAATCGTTTTTTCTACACAACTTCTTACGAAAATCAAACGTACATTGATTTCGGCGGTATTTTGGCAACATGGAATGTGTCAAAAAATCTGAATATTTTTGGCGGTTGGGTCAACGGCGAAGGGAATTTTTTTGACAACAATAATCATAACGCATTTCTCGGCGGTTTGAATTACAAGATTAATTCGCGTATCAAATTTGATTATTCCGTGTTGATTGGCAAAGATGATGGAGTTCGTAAATATTTCGTTAATTCGCTGGTTGTCAGAATCAATCTGAATAAATCATGGGATTACGCAATTGCGTGGCTTTTGCGGAATGAGGAAAGTGATCTTGTTCCGAATCTCCATTTCGGCAGGTACGGCGTCAATCAGGAAATTTTTTATAAACTCAATTCACGATGGGCGTTAGGAGCAAGAGCGGAATGGATGAAAGATTACAGTAACATTCGCGGATATGACTACGATGTTTATGCGTTCACTTTGGGTGTGAATTGGAAACCCACCACATTTTTAACAATCCGACCGGAAATTCGATATGATAATTATGACGGCGAAAAACCGTTCAACCGTACAAAAAGTAAAGGAATTGATCCGAAAGACGATCAATTTATGTACGGATTTTCCGGTTATATCAGTTTTTAACCGGAAAATAGAAACGCTATTTTAAGAATATTCCGCTTGACTATGTTATTAGGGAACTTTTAAAAACCACAAATTTATTTTTATTAACCGCAGATTATTTTTAAGATTGTCCGCAGATTACGTAGATAAACGCAGATGATGTTGTATTTTAAAAACCATCTGCGATCATCGGCATAATCTGCGGACAATCTTTTTTATTTTCCGAACGTCCTGAAAAATCAACATAATAGTTGAGAATTGAGAGTTGATAGTGGAGAGTTTCGCAATGCGGAATCATAAATGTTTTGGCAATTCGGTTTGCGTTTTGGGACAAGATCAACAGATTTTGACGGGATCAACAGAATTTACAGGATTGGTAATTTACAGGATTGGCAAATAGAATATTCCATGTGACATTTTCTAACAAACCGAATTTTAAAGTGTAATGAGTATAATTTATGTTACGATTTCGGGGCGTAAGAAAATTATCATCAACTATTGCAATTGTTCGGCGGACGGTTGTCTATCTTTTTGAGTTGTTTGAATAATTACAAAATTTTCTATTTTCAGAAATCTTTTTTCAGGAATCTATTTTCAGAAAAAGATTGGGGCATTGAAAATATCTTGTTTTAGTGTAAAATCGCCTTCTTCAATGTCTGGAAAGGTGATACCGTAACGTCCGTAATAACCAGATATTTTTCATTAAATTTAACTAAATTTAACCCGAATAAAATTTATGTGCGGCATCATTGGAATATTCGAATTGAAAAAACCTGTAGATATATTGCGATCTCAGGCATTGGATATGACCCGGAAAATCCGTCACCGCGGACCAGATTGGTCAGGTGTTTACTCCGGCTCAAAATCTATCTTGACCCACGAACGTTTGGCGATTGTTGATCCGCAATCAGGAAAACAACCCCTCTATGCCAATAACGGCAAAATCGTACTGGCAGTCAACGGCGAAATCTATAACCATCAAGATATTCGTAATCGACAAGCAAATACCTATCAGTTCAAAACAAAATCCGATTGTGAAGTTATTCTTTCCTTGTATCAGGAAAAAGGGGTGAATTTTCTCGAAGATTTGAACGGTATCTTTGCGTTTGCCCTGTACGACGAAGAAAATGATGCTTACCTCATTGCCCGTGACCATATCGGTATTGTCCCACTGTACATGGGTTGGGATGACACAGGAACTTTTTATGTTGCGTCCGAATTAAAATCATTGGAAGGTTATTGCCATCAAATTGAACCATTTCCGCCAGGTCATTATTGGTATAGTAAAGAAGGAAAATTGATCCAATGGTACAAGCGTGATTGGCAGGACTACAAAACAGTAGAACATAACGAATCGTCAATTCATGAATTGCGGGAAGCGTTGGAATCGGCGGTGAAACGGCAATTGATGACGGATGTCCCTTATGGTGTTTTGCTTTCCGGCGGATTAGATTCGTCAATTGTGTCGGCAGTGGCGAAAAAATTTGCCGCCAGCCGCATCGAATCAAATGATCGTCAACCGGCATGGTGGCCTCGTCTTCATTCGTTTGCAGTTGGTCTGGAAGGTTCACCGGATTTGGCGGCGGCACAAAAAGTTGCGGATTATATTGGAACAGTTCACCACGAAATTCATTTCACAATTCAAGAAGGTTTGGATGCTCTTCGCGATGTCATTTATCATATCGAAACTTATGACGTAACAACAGTCCGCGCTTCAACACCCATGTATTTGTTAGCGCGGGTGATTCGTTCTATGGGAATCAAAATGGTACTTTCCGGTGAAGGAGCGGATGAAATTTTCGGCGGTTATTTGTATTTTCACAAAGCACCAAGTGCCCAAGCCTTGCATGAAGAAACGATACGTAAATTGGATAAATTGCATCTTTACGATTGTTTACGAGCCAATAAATCGCTTGCGGCGTGGGGAGTTGAAGGGCGGGTTCCTTTTCTTGACAAAGAATTTATGGATGTTGCGATGCGTCTGAATCCTGAATCGAAATTGAGCGGATTGAAAAACCGGATGGAAAAATGGTTTTTGCGAAAAGCATTTGAGGATTATCTTCCAGAGGGAGTTGTGTGGCGTCAGAAGGAACAATTTTCAGACGGTGTGGGTTACAACTGGATTGACACATTGCGTGCGCTTACATCGTCGAAGGTGTCGGATAAACAGTTCGCCAATTCTTCCGAACGATTTCCAATCAATCCGCCAATGACAAAAGAAGAATATTATTACCGTACAATTTTTTCGGAATTGTTTCCATCCGACACTGCCGCACAAACAGTCCCTTCGGTGCCGTCGGTTGCTTGTAGTACGCCGGTTGCGTTGGAATGGGATGTTGCTTTCAAGAACATGATTGATCCTTCCGGCAGAGCCGTAAAAACCGTACATCACGAAGCCTATTAGTGATACATCTGCGGTTTGGTGATTGTTTTTTATTCCGATTTTCAACCGTTTTTCCGTCTGTAAACAAGGATTTTAAGAGGAGTTGAAATTCCAAAAAAAGTCGGACATCTTGAAAATTTTCATGAATGATGATAAAAATGTAATACTTGTGGGCGATGATTACGGAATATGTTATTATTCGTAGCCATATTTGCCGGATAATTTCCTGACAACAATAATATTCTCCAATATTCAAAAGAATTTTTTTGTTTCAAAACGATACATTTTGTGAAAATATTGATCCTTAATTTGTATTTTTTTGCAAGATACAGTATTTCAAAAAAAATCCGAAAATTTTTTATAAAATAAAATTCTTCATAAGATCATTTATAATAAAGGATTACATGATTTTTTTGTTTGGATTTTACAGCGATTTTAACAATTTGCAAAAATATGTTCGTTTTTTTAATTGGCATATTTTTTGCATATTAAATATTAACTACTAAAATGTAAATGTAGTTGTCCGTCTAATTCGCTGTTGTAACACAACGTATTGGTTAAAACCATTAATATTCAATTGAGGGTGATTATCATGGATACTATGTATCGTTTTCTGATGATTGTGAGTTTGGGAATGGTCATTAGTTCAGCAAACCAAGTGTACAGTGATACGCTTTACTATGACCATAGTTCGTGGCGTCCTTATGTCCATTATTTTCACATGATAAATGAAACAAATAATAATGGTTGGCATGACGCTGAAAGTATTAAAGCCACGAATGAGGATACAGACCAGAATTTTCGTGTTTTTTGTGTGGACTATTTTACGCAAACCTCAGAAGACTTTAGAGATCCGTTGATCGGACAAGAATATGATGCGGTTGCTTTGGACTCGCCGAGTATGACTTTGTACACCCAAGCACAAAAAGATGCGTTAAATTCATTTTTCTCCCATGTTTACTCGACAATTTACGATGTAAATGGAAATATCATTGATGATGCAAACGCTTATTTTTATCAATTGGTTGTTTGGGAAATTGTACATGAAACAAGCGGAGAGTTGAATATTGCAGATGGTGCGTTTGGTATTGATAATGCTGCAAAGTATCCTGATCCTAATAATCGTAAAGATGCTGTTTACGATCATGATTACTATAATGCAACTGTCGGCATTGTAAATTCCTGGTTGAATGCTATTACCGGAACAATTACATGGGACTCACTCGGATTTGATACGATAACCGATCATAATTTGACTATTTATGTCGCTGAAGGCGGTATTGATGTTAGTCAAACACTTATTTCCGTAGTGAGTCCTATTACACCGGAACCGGCAACAATGTTAATATTCGGAATTGGAATTGCCGCTCTGCCTTGGTTGCGCCGCCGCATTCGGAAAAATGTTATTCATTCATAGTTATTCATTCATAAAACGTTTCACAATAAAATAGTGTATCAAAAAAATCCTGCTCAGATAAAATTGAATCCCGAAATTTAATCGCAGCAAACCGACAGGATTAAAATATTTCAATCTGTTTTGTGCAACACAAACAACGAATAAGTTTGTGTTGCGTTTATTTATCGGTTTATTTTTGTTCAAATATTGAGTTGCAATGTTCTCCGAAGAACTTAAACAATTCGGACTGCATGGGATTTCCCAAAAACCGATTTCTGAAACGGAAGCATTTGCTTACTGTAAACGGTTGACGTTACGGCATTACGAAAATTTCAGTGTTGCCGGTTGGTTGTTACCGAAAAAACTTCGTCAGCCGTTTCAGGTTGTTTATGCTTATTGTCGGTGGGCTGACGATCTTAGCGACGAACACGACGGGAGCGACGAATCACGCTTGCAATCGCTCGAATATCTCCGTTGGTGGGAGCAAGGACTTGATGATTGTTTTCAACCGGACAAACCGGTGCCGAATCATCCGGTTTATATTGCGTTGCGAAAAATTCTCGAACAATTTAAGTTGCCAAAACAACCGTTTGCCGATTTACTGGTTGCTTTTCGCCGTGATCAGATTCAATTTCGTTACGCAGATTTTGACGAACTGCTTGATTATTGCCGGTATTCTGCCAATCCGGTGGGGCGTATTGTGCTTCATCTCGTTTGCGAAACAGAGCCGACGCCGGAACAACTCTCTTGGTCGGATTCAATCTGTACAGGATTACAACTTGCTAATTTTTGGCAGGATATTGCGCGTGATACGGAAATTGGACGTTGTTACATTCCGCAATCGATTGCAGAACAATTTGGTGTTGATATTGAAAATCTTTGGGATTCTTCAATGTTTCGTAAAATGCTACAATATTTGGTTGCCGATGCGCGTTTAAGATTACGAGCCGGAGTTCCGTTAGTTAATTCTGTTCCGAAAACGGTTCGGGCGGATATTGCTCTTTTTATTCGGGGCGGTTTGGCGATTCTCGACGCTATCGAAAAGAACGGCTACAACGTCTTAAACCAACGCCCCACTGTTTCACGATGGACAAAACTCCAATTGCTTATCAATACCTGGATGTTTTTTTCAAAATACGGCTGGTAAACTGAACGGTTGGTAAACTGAAAATATTACAAAAAATCCGCAAAAAAATTATTGTTCAAAATAATCGTTCAAAATTATCTGCGATTATCAGCATAATCTGCGGACAACTTTTTTTTATTTTGTATCAATATTTTTTTTCTATTTTATTATTACATTTTATCATTATCATTACATTCTTGTTTTAGAAATTTTACGTAAATATTTTTTCTGTCCCAAACACGAAACCCTTGAGAAAGATAAGTTTTAAGAGCGTTGATATTTTGTTCATCAACCGATGTCAACAGAAAAAGGCGTTTTCGAAGACCGGCAATTCGTTTGGCATACCGTACAATTTCTCGCGAATAACCATGTCCGCGTGCTTCTTCAATTAGTCCCATGTAAGTCAGTTCGATTTGTTCTTCCGGCTGATCGGTCATTAAAAGAACTCCGATATTTTGATTCTCTTTCCGCACAAAAAACCAGAGTTCGGGCAAAAAAATTTGTCCTGATTGATACATTTGTAAAACCTGTTTGACCGGTGCGATTTGCATGAGTTGCGGAAAATCACGTGTGTTTCGATAAGTTGCGTGAACCAGTTCAGCCATTGGTTCGAATACGTCTTCGGAAAAATAACTCATTGGAAAAAATTCGAGTTCCCCTGTAAAATCAGAATCCTCCGTTGTTGCCGTAACGGGAAGAACCAAATAAATTAAATCGGACAATAATTCAAATTTTCCGGCAGAAACTAATGTTGTTTCATCAAATTGCTGACCAAGATCAACCAATGCCAACACCGCAATTACTTGATTTTTGCAACAAAACGCCATAAACGGTTCGAAAAATAATTCAATGGAAAAACCATCCTTCATAATCGGAACCCATGATAAAACCGTTTGATCAATCCGTAATTGTGAAAAAAAAGCACCGATTCGTTGATCTTGTATTTTTGCTTGAAAAATTCCTTCGAGGCTGAGCGTTCCTAAATGATATTGTTCCAACATAGAATTAGTTCGTATTGTCAATTCATTTTCAGGAAGATGCCCAAATGCGAAACGTAAAGTTTCTTCAAGTTCTTGTGAACTGGGATTAGATATTTCCACTGTCATATTGTTTGCGAACACGATTTTAATTTTGTGTTATTCTGCGATACGACGGCAAAGATCGATCAATTGTTGTACAATAATTTGGATTTGTTCTTCCGGTTGCTTTGTTTTTAAGGCGGTTTCGAGTTCCATTGCCACAAGACTGATTTCGGTAAATCCATGACTTCCGGCAGAACCCTTGAGTTGATGAGCCGCAGTACGTAACTCCGCCCAATTCCGTAATGAAAACTCGCGTTCCAACTTCGCAATTCTGTCCGGCATCTCCTCAATGTACATCAAAAGAATTTCATGAAGATCCTTATCAGACGCAAGATTTGAATGAATTAATGAATGATCTGTATTCATAAAAATTTTTGTTGTTACAAAAAAATATTACTTGTTGAAATAATATTTATATTTTGATTAAAAACTGTTACCAATACGAATTGTTTCGCGGTTAATTTTTTCAAACTCTTCCGGCGGAATTTTTAACAGGACACGATCATAACTTGTTAATCCGTTACATTCCGATTCAACATCCGTAAGTTGGTGAAAGATCGCTCCGGCAAGCCCTTGTTCCCGAATCAAACGGCGCAACTCTTCATGTAACATCAGGTAACGCTTAAATAACGTTTCAGAATCTGGAACATGTTGAAAGCCCCAAGTGTCCGGTGTCCAGAGATTTTCTGTCGGCGGAACCAATGTGAATCCTCCAAAAGAACCAATCACCGATGCTCGATGCGAATCAGGTTTCGGCATTTCAGGACCAGGAAATTTATGAGAATCATTCAAATGTCCCACTCCAACATCAATCCAACCGCCGGCACCATTCACAAGCCGCAACGGATCAAGTTTGTTGATCATCTCAACATATTGCTCCGTGTGATGCTGTCCGGCACCTTCGTTGAAAATCGTCCAAAGAACAACCGAAGGATGAACCGAAAGCGATTGAACCATTTTTTGTAACTCTTCCCGAAATTGATTTTGTGCGTCCGGTGTTCGGTTTTCTCCGTTGGGCATGTCCTGCCAAACAAGCATTCCCAAACGATCACACCAATAATACCAACGTGCCGGCTCAATCTTGAGATGTTTACGAATTACATTAAATCCAAGCGATTTTGCAACACGAATATCCATCCGTACCGCATCGTCAGACGGCGGAGTGTATAAACCATCAGGCCAATATCCCTGATCAATAATACCCATTTGAAACAAAATTTTATCGTTCAGACAAATTCGTGAAAAACCTTGTTGATCTTGGGAAAGACTTATTTTACGAAACGCAAAATAACTGCCAACCTGATCAACCGGAACATCCTTGTCAAGAAGACAAACACGAAGTTGATAAAGATACGGCGAATCAGGCGACCACGATTTCAAGCCGCTTTTGTCAAAACACATCAAAAGCGCTCCGTCACTGCCGCCAAAAACTTCCGCAACAAGTTCTTCTCCGTCAAAAGCCTCCACTGTTACAGTTAAATCCTTTCGCGGTTTGTCCACCACAGGAAAAATCGTTACAATTCCCGTTTCATAATCCGGCAAAAATCGTACACTTTGTAAATAATCCGGCGGAACCGGTTCAAGCCAAACCGTTTGCCAAATACCGGAAACCGGTGAATACCAAATTCCAGACGGATTCGTTGATTGTTTACCGCGCGGCTGTTTGCCATGATCGCTCGGATCAAAAACATGAACAACCAATTCATTCGCTCCCGTTTGCGTGTCTTTGAGATAATCTGTAATATCGAACGAAAATGCGTCATAACCGCCGCGATGTGTTCCCACCTGACGACCATTGACCCAAATAACCGCTTCCCAATCAACCGCTCCAAAATGGAGAAGAATCCGGTCTTCTTTCGACCACTCTTCGGGAAGTGTAAAAAAACGGCGATATATTATTCGTTCAAAAAATCTGCCAACTCCTGAAAGCGTGGAACCAACAGGAAATGGAACCAAAATCTGTCCGTCGTAACGATTAGACTCCGTAATATCCAACGGAACCGGTCGGCTCCCGTCTTTCCAATCCCAAAGACCATTCAAATTCAACCAATTTTTTCGTACCAAATTGGGTCTCGGATATTCAGGATGAACTTTATCAGGCGAAACATCTTTTCCCCAAAGCGTTTTCAAAAAATTGATACGCGGCGAATGACCGGCATTCATCGGTAATACCGCTACACCGCCTTGCTGAATCAACTGTTGCGCAACAATAAACGATCCAACATACAGAAAAAAAATTACAAAAATAATTGTTCGTATTATAATCATCCTTTATTCCATCTTTTTATTTTATCTTTAAAGTACTTCTAAAAACACAAATTTACTTTTTAAAACCACAGAGGACACAGAGTTCACAGAAAGGAAATTTTAAAAATTATTTTAGATCAAAAATCAATGATAATTAAAACTAACATTTTGATTCCAATTAAAAAATTCCTCTATGTTCCTGTGGTTAATAAAAATATATTTGTGGTTTTTAAAAGTTCTCATTATTGTATTATCGCCATTGAATAACCGTTTCAATCGGAAAATGATCGGTTGGGTAACGATTATTTCGTTGCGTTTTGATAATCTTGGACGAAACCGTTTTCAGCGGAGCAGAAACGAAAATATAATCAATTTTTTCCTTACCGGGAGATTTGAAACCGTTAAAAGTTCCAACTTCTGTTGCGTTGGGATTGGCTGCACGAAATGTGTCAATCAATGCAAACGGCGATTTAATTTCCGTATCATCAAGCGTCATCGAATCGCCTTGCATGTACCGAATCGCCGGACTTTTTTCACCACAATTGAGATCGCCCATTGCCACGACCGGAATCTCCTTATTTTTTCGTGCAAAAATGCGTTCCATTAACAATTTGGCACCGCGTTGCCGGGCTTCTTCGCTTACATGGTCGTAATGAGTATTATAAACATAAATTTTGTAACCGGTCGCTTTTCCGTTTTTAAGTTCGTGAAAAAGCCCAAAAGTTACACAACGCGGACAACCGGCTTTGGGATCAGTTTTTGATCCGGGAATGTCCGGCGTATTGGAAAGCCAGAAAGTTCCTTTATCCGTTTCATCAATTTTCCAACGTTCTTTTTTCCAAAGAATCAACATGGCTTCGCCTTTTTCCGGCGTTTTTTCGCGGGAAAGCCACAACGAACCATAAGCCGGCATTTTAGAAACAATATAATCGACTTGATTATATTCCGGTCGCGGATCAACAACTGTTTCCTGCGAACCAACAAAATCGTATGAACCTTCGGCGATGACATCAGTCAAAAATTCTTTCCGATTTGCCCATGAATTTTCACCGTCGTTGGCAGTAGATAACCGAACATTAATCGACAAAATCCGAATCGGTTCCGATTCTTCAGCAAACACCCCGCAAGAAACAAACAACAAAATTATAAACAAATAAACGGTTCTCATTGCAAAACTCCTCACATTTGAAAATAAAAAATGAAATGAAAAT
>JAISNF010000314.1 GCA_031276415.1 Planctomycetaceae bacterium | reverse complement strand
CGTGAAGTGTTGGTCGCAAAAATCCGCGGATTGGTTGGTTTCCGGTTGAGAAATCCAATCATCACCGATGCACAACGTGTTGCGTTGGGGCTTCACCCTCACGATACCACACCAACACCTATTCCCGTTCCAACTTCACGTCCTGAAATTGACATTGATGTTCTTGATTTTCGCCGTCTGAAAATCTTGTTTCACGACATGAACAGCAGCAATAAGGCAAGACCTTACGGCGTCAACGGAGCGGTGATTGCGTATGCGGTTCTTGATAAACCGCCTGCCGATCCCAATGTTTTGACTCGTACTGTGTTGGCAACACGAACTCCGCATGTTCTGGAATTTACCGAAGAAGAACGCGGACAAAAAGTTTACGTTGCGATTTGCTGGCAGAACGAAAAAGGTCAAAAAGGACCTTGGAGCGAAATCGAAAGTGCCATCGTCCCGTAGTTAGTGGCGAGTTGATAGTGTCGCAATACGGAATTACTTCGCATTGCGACAATTCGGTTTTCGTTTTTGGACAAAATCAACAGGTTTTAACGGGATTAACAGAATCAGCAGGATTGGCAACATAGAATATTTTGATTGGGATGATTGATTCCAATTGCCCCATTGAGGCATTCCCAATATAGCCGACGGTTTTAACCCATCGCTATTTTGGGAATGCCCCAACGGGGCAATTTCAATCAATCATCCTAATCACACAAATCATAGTTCAGACAATTAATTCCGCTTGCGAAACTATCCACTTTCCACTATCAACTCTCCACTAAAAAAGGCTTTGTTTTCTTTGGGAAATTAAAATTGGGAAAGTTAGAGTCAGCCCCTCTCGAAGTGTTGGGGTAATTTTGGTAGAATGATTGCCTTTAATCATTTCACATCAATAATTTCCCAAATTTTTATTCTAACCAATAGTTGCAATGGAACGTTATCCGCACCTCAAACAAACCGATCCTGAAATTTATGAACTCATTCGGAAACAAACAAATTATGAATCAAGTACCTTGAAAATGATTGCTTCCGAAAGTTTTGTTTCGTTTAGCGTTTTAGAAGCCTGCGGTTCAATTTTGACCAATAAATATGCGGAAGGTTACCCCGAAGCCAGATATTACGAGGGCAATGAGTTTGTTGACCAAATCGAAAATCTGGCAATCAACCGCGCAAAACAACTCTTCGGCGCAGAACACGCTAACGTCCAACCTTACAGCGGTTCGCCCGCAAACAACGCAGTTTATCGGGCATTACTGAAAACCGGCGATAAACTCATGGGAATGCCGGTTCCAAACGGCGGTCACTTAACACACGGTTGGAAAGTTAATTTCTCCGGTACAGATTACGTTCAAATTCCCTACGGACCTCACCCCGAAACCGGTAAGTTCGATATGGATCAAATCCGGCAAATCGCAAAAAAAGAACGACCAAAAATGATTTGGGTCGGAGCAACCGCCTATCCGCACAAAATTGAATACAACGATTTTGCAGAAATCGCTCAAGAAATTGACGCTTATCTTGTTGCGGATATTGCTCATATTAACGCATTGATTATTGCCGGAGTTCATCCTGATCCGGTGCCGTGTTGCGATATTGTGAGCAGTACCAGCCATAAAATGCTTCGGGGACCGCGTGCCGGTTTTTTGCTTTCAAAAATTGAAGATCGGTTGCAATCAAAGTATTTTTCCGATCATAAACTCAATTTGGCGCAACGGGTTGATCGTGCGGTTTTTCCGGGTTTGCAAGGCGGACCGCATCTTCATATTATTGCCGGAATGGCGGCGGCGTTTCAGGAAGCACTCACGCAGGAATTTAAGAATTACGGAGTTCAGATTGTGAAAAACGCCAAAAGATTAGCGGATTCACTTCTTGCCAAAGGTTATTATTTAGCCGGCGGCGGAACAGATACGCATCTTATGATTCTTGATTTCCGAAATGAAAATTTCACCGGCAAAGATGCGGCGAAGGCGTTAGCGAAATCGGGAATTATTGCGAATTTCAATATGGTTCCGGGTGATCCGCGAAGCCCGTTTGTAACCAGCGGAGTGCGGTTGGGAACTCAATCTTTGACCACAATGGGAATGAAAGAAACCGACATGGAAAAAGTTGCCGGCTGGATTCACCGTGTTTGCCAAAATATTACGCGAATCGACGAAGAGTCGCCCAAAATCCGCCAGGAAATTGCCGATTTTTGTTCCCAATTTCAAATTCCGGGAATCACCAAACCGTAACTGTCTATTGGTAACTTCTAATAACCGCCCTTTATTTAAGCACAGTTTATTTAGCCACAAATTATTTAACCACAGTTTATTTGACCACAGATTATTTAACCACAGAGAACACAGAGAAGGAAAGTTGATAGTTGAGAATGGATAGTGGAGAGTTTCGCAATGCGGAGTTACAAACATTTTGGTAATAATTCCGCTTGCGACACTATTCACTATCAACTATCAACTGTGTCCTCTGTGGTTTAAAATATTTTTACTTTTACTTTTGAAATTCGATAGAGATGAAAGACGATAATCTTTTTACCGAAACATCAATGAGTTTCGGGGAACATCTGGAGGAACTTCGTAAATGTTTTTTCAATTCACTTTATTGGATTGTTGCCGGAACGATTATTGGATTTTGTTTTGGAAATTCTATTGTTGATTATATTCAGGTTCCGGTAAAACGGTCGCTTGAAAAATATCACATGCAGCAGTCCCAAAACTGGTTTGAATCTGAAAGCAAAAAACTGGAATCCGAAGGATATTCGCCGGAAATTATTTCTGTTGTGGACAAATATAAAATGACTCCGTCGGTAATGTACATTTTTCCCGGCGAATTTGAACGGGTTCGGCAACGGCAAACCTCGCAACATTCGGGAATTTCGAATCCTGTTTTTGATTTGAACGAAGTTGATAATCTGACCGCGCGAAAAAACATGTTGAAACGTAAACAAGAAGAAATTCTTGGTGCGGTTTATGATTCTGTTCACTTGGACGAACAACCGATTCGAATGCTTTTTTTCACAAAAATTGCCAATGATCCCAAAACGCGGACAAAATCGCTTGGTGTTTACGAAGCATTTAGTATGTATTTGAAGGCGTCGCTTGTTTTTGGTTTAGTTCTTTCGTCGCCTTTTGTTGCGGGTCAACTTTGGTCATTTATTGCTGCCGGACTTTATCCTCATGAGAAGAGGTACGTTTATTATTTTATTCCGGTCAGTGTTATTCTTTTTATTGGTGGGGCGTTATTTGCGTTTTTCTTTGTATTTCAGTTTGTGTTGGATTTTCTTTTCAGTTTCAATGCCAACATGAATATTGATCCTGATCCGCGTATTAGTGAATGGGTTGGTTTTGCGTTGATGTTACCGATAGGTTTTGGGGCGAGTTTTCAATTACCGTTGGTCATGTTTGTTCTGGAGCGGGTGGGAATTTTTACTTTTAAACAATATCTTTCGAGTTGGCGGATTTCGATTTTAGCGATTTTTGTTTTGGCGTTACTTTTAACTCCGGGTGATCCGGGAAGTATGCTTCTCATGGCGATTCCGCTTACTGTTTTATATTTTGGCGGTGTTTTCTTCTGTTGGCTGATCCCGCGAAAAAAAGGACTTTTTGATTCCGATGACGAAGAATCATAACTCCTATTTAGTTGTCCGCAGATTATTTTAAAACTTGTCCGCAGATGACGCTGATAATCGCAGATGAGCGCAGATAATTTTTAAAAATCACCTGCGATTATTTACGATTATCTGCGAAATCTGCGGACAATTCTTTGTTTTTGTGTTTTCTGGGGTTTACTAAAAAATTCTTTTTTTCTCCCCCCATTGACGGAATTTGAAAATATGTTCAAATGAGCAAACTTGAAGTTTGTCAGCAGAAACTTTGTAAACGGAAACTTTTGGAATTTGATTCGTTTAGAGAATCTAATCCGTTTAGAACTGTTTGGCAAATTATGATCCCGATGTTGTTGGAACAACGGGATTTATTACAATTTTTCACAACTTCCTTTATGAAAGGGAAAAAATCATGTTTGGTAACTTGTTTGTTGATTGTTTGTTTGCGGCTGTCGAATGTTTGTTTGACGCTTTGAACGTGTGGTTTGCGGTTTTCTTTAGAAAATTGGTCGAAATATTGGGAAAATCGCTTGAAATATTTTGTTCTTTGGGACAAATTGACCGGAAAATTCGTGTTA
>JAISNF010000282.1 GCA_031276415.1 Planctomycetaceae bacterium | reverse complement strand
TTCGGCTCCGGCGCAAGATGTTTGGCGGCAAACTCATTATAAAAACGAGTCAAAAGTTCATGCGGCAACCCCTCATCTGCCCACGTCCAATAATTGCCCCCTCCCATATCTGTCGCCTGATCAAATAAAGCATAATAGATTTGCATCTCTCCCCCTTTCTGTAATTTATAATATTAGGTACTTCTAAAAACTCAACTTTATTTTTTAAAACCACAGAGAACACAGAGATAGGAAGTTATTCCGATCAACTGTTTGATTGTGATATTTTTTATAAATGATATTAAAAGTTAAGTAAAAAACATATTCAAAAAAGTCTCTTAAAAAATTCCTCTCTGTGAACTCTGTGTCCTCTGTGGTTAATAAAAATAAATCTGTGGTTTTTAGAAGTTTCCTATTATAAAATTACAAAATTGTTTGTG
The DNA here is from genome assembly GCA_031276415.1 of Planctomycetaceae bacterium. Classification (GTDB taxonomy): domain Bacteria; phylum Planctomycetota; class Planctomycetia; order Pirellulales; family Thermoguttaceae; genus WRKP01. Next base: position 3,153 of record JAISNF010000282.1, on the reverse strand, counting down.
TTATAAATTTAGAATTTCACGGATTTTGATTTACGTTCACTCGTTTGAACAGTATTAGGATCATCAGCAAGAACAAGGTCGTCTTTCGTATCAGCAAGAACAATCTCGTCATAGAGATCATCAATCTTATTGTTTGATGCGTGAACATATTTAGGATGTTGCGCATTACCGGAACCTTCCTGCTGTTTTTTATTCTCTTCGGTTTTCGGTTGTTTCTGTTGCGGTTTTTCATTTGTTTCCGCTGTTTTATTATTTTCATTTGCATCTTTTAAAAAGAAAAAACGTTACAAATTTTAAGATTGCCGGTATTCCTGAAATTTTATTATCGTTGCCGACGTCTTTTTGTGCGAAAAACAACATACCGGCTCTTCCAATAATCCCGCCGATAATTAAACAGGTAATCGCAACTCCAATTCCTGTTCCACTAAATAAACCAACCATTCCAGCCATAATTCCACAAATGACCGGAATAAGCCATTGGTTCAGTTGCTGCATTTTTGTTTCATATTCTTTTGTTTGTTTTTCCGCCTGCTCTTTGTTTTGCTCTCTCTGAACAATTTTAAGCAGCCATTGACTTAACGTATCAAGACCTCCGCTACGAAAATTCGGTTTGGGAACACGAATATTATTTTTTACTTCTGTATCCATAACAGCAGCAACAGGAAACCACGTAATCGTGTCTCCAGATTGATGCGACAACCGCATTGCATTATAAAGTTGCGATAATTCTTTTTGCAAATAGTTTGTAAAATTACCGTAATTTTTCGTAATATCCGTATAATATAAATCCCAAGCCGTAAACACAACAGCAATATCTTGATGTTTACTATCGGCGGCAAACATATCAACGATTTCTTTGAGAACAAATTCATTTTGTTTTCGTTTCAGACCGTCCGGCTCGCCGCGAAAATGGAGAAGATTGACCACAATAATCACAACAGACGCCGTTTGTATGTAATCCAACAACTCACGTTGAATGCCGGAAAGATTTTCTTTTTTGTACGTATCTTTGCTAAATAACTCCCGCAAATCCTGACCGGCGGAATCTATTAATTTTACCGGTAACGATAATTGTCCAAGATGCAATGTCCATTGCATTTCAAACATTCGTCCTGCTTCGGTGGACTTCCACCATTCTCCGTTATTCAATGCATTCCAAACCCTTTCAACATATTCGGCTGTCTCCCACCCGCGCGGATGCCAAAATATGCCCTCCGTGTTTGAAGACATCCGTTTCGCTAAAACAGAAGCCAAAATAGTTTTACCGGAACCTTCAGTTCCAACAATTGCAATTTGAGGAGTTGTTGTTGCCATTATTTTGTGAAATACATTAACTTAATTGTAATAGGATGATTCGGAAATTTGTTTTCAAACCGGCTCCAACTGTCCGGTCGCCAAAACGGTAAACGAGTTGCCTTTTGAACACGGTACACATTCCACCACTCGCGTAATTCTTCGACAATACTCAATATAATATTGAGGCTTTGTACTTCGGCTAATTTGTTACGGTACATCTCCAACGTATCTCTAAACAGCATATCCGCAAAATGATACTGCGAACTTTCTGAAAACAATATCTGTAACTCCGACAATAAATTACTGTTTTTTAATTGTTGTTCAAATAGTAAATTGTTTTCTTTTGCCAATTTGTTATATTTTTCCAATAGTTTTACGAAACGGTTACGTTCTATTTGAAGTTGTTGTTTAAGCAATTTATTTTCTTCCAACAATCTCGTTGCAATAATATTTTCTTCAATTACTTTGGGTTGTTTTGGCGGTTGTGATTGTAGGGGTTGTTTTGACTGTTGTGATTGTAACGGTGGAGATGGCGAATAGGGCGGCGGTGATGGCGGCGTTTCTTTTTTTTCTTTTAGTTGCTGTACTTCTTGGGATAATACAATCTTTTCCGTTTCAATTCCGTAGATTTTAGCAAAATCATGAAGAGTTTTTTTGCTTCCGGTTGCGATAAGTCGATGCGTCCAACCGGTTTGTGAACGGACAATTTCATAGAAAATAACACCGCCTTCAAAATCCGTATCGGTAAACTCTAAACTATGAACAGGAGATTCCAAATCATCAGTGTAAAGCGAACATATACCGGTTTCCTTTGCCTGTTTGATATATTCCGGCGTATTTTCCCCGTCATTTGCCGTAACAACAAAAACAATTTTATGAATGTTTGCGGGAATAGAATCGACATCAACTGTAATAATTTCCTTTTTGTTTTTTTCCGAACTTGTTTTTTCGCTGTTATATTCGCTGTTACACCGGACGGCTTTGCCAACCGATACCGGATTTTTGTAATAAACAAAACAATCATTTCCTTCGGCTTTTTCGTTTGTATTAAGCAAAAAAGCCGAAAGATTTAAATGAACCGGATTGTAATTCTCTGACGGAGAATACTCCAAAATAATGTTGTATTGCATGTTTGTAATAGTTCATAAGAATTATCGTTGGAGTCCTCGTTTTTGCAACAATTTACCACGATTGACAATGATGATTCAAGTCAAAATAGTTACGCAAAAATAGTTACGATTCCAAAAAATCCGCTAATACTATAGCAATAATTTAGGAAAAATACAATGGATTCATCAAATGTTATTTTTAGGTTATTTTTAGGAAAGTGCAATTGACAGGAAGTAGTACAAATTATTATAATCTTAGAAGTTTACAATTTTGAACGAAGGTTCTTAAAGGTACTTCTAAAAACTCAAATTTACTTTTTAAAACCACAGAGAACGCAGAGGAAATTTTTAATTGGAATCAAAACGTTATTTAATATTATAATTGACTTTTGATCTAAAATAACTTTTTAAAATTAAATTTTTTATTCTCTGTGAACATTGTGTTTTCTGTGGTTAAATAAAAAACCAGTTACCAGAAGTTACCATAAATATTGAGGAATCATAAAAATTATGAAGCCGAAGGCGAAATATTCCAAGCCTGATCAAACAACCGATTCAGAGCAATTGCAGGAACAATTACCAGAGCAAACACTGGAGCAAGCGTCGAAACAAACACATTCCGTTTCGCTGGAACAACCGGAAAGTCTGGATATTTGGGAAATTCCCGAGGATCGTTTTTGCCGCAAAATTGCCGAAGACGATATTATTGTATCCGATATTTTGCAATATTATACAGATTCGAGAATTG
>JAISNF010000280.1 GCA_031276415.1 Planctomycetaceae bacterium | reverse complement strand
TTGCCCCTTTTGGGGCAATTCCAATGTAACGATGGGTTTTAACCCATCGGAATTGGGTTGAGAAACTCACCACTTTCCACTCCCAACTCTCCACTATTCCCTTTGCGGTTAAATAAAAGACCGGCTATTAGAAGTTCCTTTATATTAAGAAGTGTGTTATTTTGTTTTACGAATATGATAATTGTAAACATAATTATTAATTGTAAACAAATGAAAAAGGGCGGTTTGTTTTTTTTTCATTTGATTCTGAATATTTCTTTCATCTTGACATTTTTTTGCGAAATGTAAAAATAGATGACTTAAATTTTCGATGCTTCGTTTATTTTCCTTCAACATGTTTAAAATCAATATGGAATCTCTAAAAATTACACGTGCGTTAATTAGTGTTAGCGATAAGATGGGACTTTCTGCATTCGCCAAAGGTTTAGCCGCAGCCGGAATTGAAATTTTCAGTACCGGCGGAACAAAATCTTATCTCGAAAAAGAAGGCGTTTCTGTTCATGATATTGCCGATTATACGGGTTTTCCCGAAATGATGGGCGGGCGGCTCAAAACTCTTCACCCCAAAGTTCATGGCGGTATTCTCTGCCGACGTGACAATTTAGAAGATATGAACGCTTTGGCTCAAAACAATATACGCACCTTCGAACTGGTTGTCGTCAATCTTTACCCCTTTGAAGCAACTGTTGCACGGGAAGGTGTTACCGAAGAGGAAGCCATCGAAAAAATCGACATCGGCGGTCCAACCATGATTCGCGCTGCCGCAAAAAATTATCGTTTTGTAACAGTTGTAACCGATCAGGAACAATATTCCAATGTTTTAGAACAAATTCAACAAACCGGACGAACAACATTGCAACTTCGACAAAGTTTAGCACGCGACGCCTTCACTTTAACCGCCAATTACGATACCGCCATCTCCCGTTTTTTCAACGAACGCCTCGAAGATGGAGATTTTCCGGCAACATTGATGTTGAAACTTCAACGAAACAGTGTGTTACGGTATGGCGAAAATCCTCATCAGCAGGCGGCTGTTTATGTTGATCCCAGATCAAAAATTGCCAATGTGATTGCTGCCCGACAATTAAATGGTAAAGAACTTTCCTATAATAATCTTTTGGATTTGGATGCGGCGTTGTCGATTGTCCGGTCATTTGAAAAACCGGCTGTGTCCGTAATTAAACATAATAATCCCTGCGGTTGTGCTGTTGCAACACAAATTGTTGATGCGGCTCGTAAAGCGATGGCAGGTGATCCGTTGAGTGCGTTTGGTTCGGTTCTCGGATTTAATCGGACTGTTGACGTTCCTTCCGCCGAAATTTTGTCAGCACCGGGTCTTTTCGTCGAAGCAATTGTCGCACCGGCTTTTGAACCGGAAGCGATTGAAATTTTGACAACCAAACCGAAATGGGGAAAAAATGTACGTTTACTTCATGTCGGCGCACTTGATATTAAATCCTCTCGTTGGGGTTTGCGACCGCTTGAAGGCGGTGCGCTGTTGCAGGAAACCGACACGCAACCCGATCCTGAAGAGCAATGGAATGTTGTTACGGAGAAGAAGCCTGAACCGGAAATAATGAATGATATTCGTTTTGCGTGGGAGATTGTCCGGCATGTTAAATCAAACGCTATTGTTTTAGCCAAAGATGAAATGCTTCTCGGAGCCGGAGCGGGACAAATGAGCCGTGTTGATTCTGTTGAAATTGCCATCAAAAAAGCCGGCGATAGAATTAACGGCAGTGTGTTAAGCAGTGATGCTTTTTTTCCGTTTCCTGATTCGATTGATCGTGTGGCGGAACATGGAATTCGTGCGGTTATTCAACCCGGCGGTTCCCGAAATGATGCGGCGGTTATTGAAGCGTGCAACAAACACGGTATTCCAATGATCTTCACCGGACGGCGACATTTTAAACATTAAAATCGTAATGAACATTAAATCGTAATGTGATTGTTCATTTTGATTTTGCTGAGAACAGGAAACAACTAAATCATGAAACAGACAATAATTGATTAAATTCGATATTGGTAAAAATTAAGTAAAATATGGAACACAAATTATGGCATTCCGCATTTTTCGGTGCAATACAACTCGAATTCAATGAATACCGCAACGAATTGGAGTTTGTATCTGAACACCATTTAATCAGTGATCCCTTGAAAATTGATCTTGTGATTATTAAAAAACGCCGGAATATTGTAATTCAGAAAAACATTGCCGGTATTTTTCGCCGATACAATGTTATAGAATACAAAAGTCCAAGTGTTTCGGTAACTATCGAAGATTATTATAAAACGCGAGCCTGCTGTTGGTTGTATGCATCATTCAAACATATTGATATTAAGGATATGTCGCTGACAATGGTCATCACAAGACATCCGCGGGAATTGCTGAAATATTTAAAGAATCAATTCGGTATAACATCAATTCAACGCGGTATTTATATCCTCGAACACGATACAATTCCAACGCAAGTTATTGTCTCTAAGGAGTTATCAGAAGACGAAAATCTCTGGTTAACGAATTTGAATCAAAATTTAACGATTGATCGATTGGATCATGTTACCAACGAAATAGATGAATATAAAAATGATGCTGCTGTACGTGCTTATATTGATGTTGTAATTGGTGCCAATTTTCAAACCTATAAAAAATTAATGGAGACCAAAGATATGAAAACTTTAACTCAACACCTAAAAGAAATGGGACTTATCGATAAATGGCTCGCCGAAGGACAAATTAAAGGACGTGCCGAAGGACGTGCCGAAGGACTTGCCGAAGCCGACGAAAAATGGCAATCTGCCCAAATTGAAGCGGCTCGTAAACTTAAACACAGTGGAGTGAATTATGAAACCATCGTGGAAGCATTGGGGCTTTCGCTTAAAGAAGTAAAACGGTTGAAATAATTCCCGAATAGTTGCGTGTAAATTTCAGTAGCGAAAAAACACGATGAGCCTATGATTTTTTTTGATTTCTGTCCAAAAAGTCAGAGATCGCCGATATAATGTTTACGGAAAAATGTTGCCTATTTTTTTGAATTGTCCAAAACAACTGAAATATTACAATGAATCAACGATCAACTGAAAAACATGTCCTTTGAATTCAGTCATCCGCAATATCTGATTGGTTTAACTTTTATTGCGGTTCTCATTTGGGGTTTCCGTTATTCGCTGACCGATTTTCCAAAATGGCAACGTTATTTTTCGTTGGCGGTTCGGGTTGTGCTTCTGACATTGATTGTGTTTGCTCTTTCCGGCTTGACTTTTATGTCGTCGACGCATGAGAAAATGCTTGTTTTTCTACTTGATCAAAGCCGAAGTATTGATGCTGCCGCAAATGAAAAAGCGAAACAATTTCTTGAAACGGCTGAAAAAATCGCCGGAAAAACACCGATTCATTTGGTAACTTTTGCTGCTGATCCGCAAGTTCAACATTTTGAATCATTCATTTTTCCTTCTTCTGATCTTGTTCAAAAAACGGTTCCTGTATCTGAATTACCGAACACGAATGCTACAAATATTGCTGCTGCGTTGGAACCTGCTCTTGCGTTAATTCCGCCTCATTATGTTCCGCATCTTGTGATTTTGAGTGACGGTAATGAGACGGCTGGAGATATTTTGAGTGCATCAATTCGGGGCGGTGTTACGATTTCTACGGTGCCGCTTCCTGTTTCCACTGAACCTGAAGTCCAACTCACCGATATTAAATTACCTGTTCAAGTTCGGCAAGGTGAACCGTTTTATCTTGATATTGTTATTCAAAGTAACTATAACACCGAAGGAACAATTACGCTGTATAAAGATTCTTTCAAAGTTATTGAAGAAACAAAAAATCTCAAAATCGGCGAAAACATTTTTCGTTTCCGGCAATCGGTGGACAATCAACGGCAGCAGGAATTTTCTGTTACGGTTGTTGCCGGCGGCGATACTATTTTGGACAATAATCGTGCATCTCGGTTGCTGTTTACCGGAGGAAAACCGCGTGTGTTGGTTATTGACACAGAAACGAAAACGATTCGCGATTTTGTTTCGGCTCTTCAGGAGCAGGATATTGCGGCGGAAGTCCGACCGCCGGAAGGTGTTCCCAAGACGCTGGAAGAACTGAATCATTTTGATGCGATTATTTTGTCGAATATTCCGGCAACATTATTAACGTTAGAGCAGATGGAATTATTGCGCATTTATTTAAGAGATTTAGGCGGGGGGGTGATGATGCTTGGCAGTGAGCAGTCGTTTGGACTTGGCATGTATTACAAAACACCGATTGAGGAGATATTGCCTGTTCGATGTGATTTTGAAAAGGAAAAGGAAAAACCTTCGCTTGCGATCAGTCTTGTGATTGATCGTTCCGGTTCGATGGGCGGTCAAAAAATGGAACTTGCCAAAGATGCTGCCAAAGCGGCGGTCGAACTTCTTTCGCCGCGTGATTTTGTAACTGTTATAGCGTTTGATCATGAAAGTTATGTTGTCAGTGCCATTCAAAGTGCGGTTTCAACCAATACGATCAATGCTGCCATTTCTACAATTGAAGCAGCCGGCGGAACGAATATTTATTCCGGTTTGATTGATGCGCACGAACAACTCCGGCGAACTTCGGCGAGATTAAAGCATGTTATTTTGTTGACTGACGGACATAGTTCTCCGGGCGATTACGAGGGAATTGTCCGGCAAATGGTTAGCGATCAAATAACTGTTTCAACTGTTGGAGTTGGTGATGCGGATAATGAATTACTCAAAATGATTGCTCAAAATGGTAAAGGGCGGCATTATTCTTGTAACGATCCGAAAGCGATTCCGCAAATCTTTGCAAAGGAAACCATTACCGCCGGTAAATCCGCAATTCAAGAAATTCCGTTTGTTCCGGTAATTGTAACACCGACAGAGGTGTTGGCGGATATTGATATTGAAACGGCACCGCCTTTACTGGGATATGTTGTAACGCGGGCGAAACCGACCAGCCAATTTATTTTAGCAACACAAAATGAAGCAGGAACGGGTGATCCGTTGTTGGTTTGGTGGCGTTACGGACTTGGGATGTCGGCGGCGTTTACTTCGGATGCCAAGAGTCGTTGGGGAGCGGAATGGTTGACTTGGTCGGGTTATTCAAAATTTTGGGCGCAAATTGTCCGGCAGATCATGCGTCAATCCAATCAGCAAAATTCGAAACTTGAAATTCAACAACATTCCGGCGGTGTTCATTTGACATTGGATGTTCTGGACGACGAAAAAAATTATTACATTAATGAGGCAACAGGTCAGACAACAGTTATTCATCCTGACCTGAGCAAAGAGGAAATAATGTTACAACAGACGGCACCGGGACGTTATGAAGCGGATATTGATTTTGGAAATAAAAATCATCAAGGCGGTTATCATCTTCAAACGGTTTTAGGGGTGGGGGAAAAGAATATTGTGAATCAATCGCGAGGAGTGATGATTGGTTATCCTGAAGAGTTACGTTTGAAACCGGCAAACAACGATTTATTGCAACAGGTTGCGGAATTGACCGGCGGGTTGTTTAATCCCAAACCGGAAGAACTTTTCCGTCCCGATCCAAACCACACCGCATGGCGTGCAACACCGCTTTGGTCTTATTTGCTAACGGTTGCGGCGTTCTTTTTTGTTCTGGACGTACTGTTACGCCGAATTGACTTGAAACAATTTCGCAACAATTTCCCCTCCATTTTTCGCAACAATTCGCAACAATAAATATAACGCCGTTTACTTTTTTTTGAGTTGTCACAAAACGTTGAAATATTACAAAAATTTTATGGAAGAAAATATTTTAAATAAACTAACAATATATGGGTTCAAATCTATTCGGGAGTTGAAGGATTTTGAATTGGGAAGATTGAATGTTTTTGTTGGTGCTAATGGTAGCGGAAAAAGCAATTTGATTTCTTTTTTCAAAATGCTTAGCGACATGCTGGACAGTAATCTTGATGATTATGTTCGTGAAAATGGCGGTATTAGTGATATTCTTTTTAATGGACGAAAAACCACTTCAAAAATGCAATTTGAAATTCAATTTGGTGTGCGTGGTTATCGATTTACAATAAAGCCTGATACTAAGGAAGGTTTTGCGCTGACAGATGAAGCACGTTACTATAAACATGGAATGTATAATTGGTGGGAACTTGGCAATAGTTGTAACACTAATCCATTGTTAGTTGAAGAAGTTACTAAAAAAAATTCTCCCGACAACCAATACAGCAGATATATTTATGATACAATAAAATCATGGCAAATTTATCATTTTCACGATACGAGTTCAACGGCTTCGGTACGCGGTTGGGAAATTGCGGAGGACAATAGAACACTTCGTTCCAACGCTTCCAATCTTGCATCTTTTTTGTTTCGTTTACGTGAAGAAGAGGAGGAGTGTTATCGGGAAATTCTCAATGTTTGTCGATTGGTCATGCCTTATTTCAAAAATTTTTTGCTTAACGTGAAAGAGTTTGGCAAGAAAAAAGAGATTAGAAAGGTTTCACTTTCATGGCGAACAAAGGGGTCTGATTTTCCGATGCAGTCTTATCATTTATCTGACGGGAGTATTCGTTTCATTTGTCTTACTGTTGCGCTTTTACAACCGAATCCGCCGTCCACTTTGATTATTGATGAACCGGAACTTGGTTTGCATCCCGAAGCGATACGTATTTTAGGCGAACTGATCAATTCCGCTGCAAAACGAACACAAATTATTGTTGCAACTCAATCGCCATTATTGATTGATCAGTTTGCTATTGAAGACATTGTAACAGTAAACCGCAAGGATGGACAATCCGTTTTTGAACGACTGAAACAAAATGATTTTAAGAAATGGTTGGAGGATTATTCTGTCGGTGAACTTTGGACAAAAAATATTTTACAGGGAGGTATCAATCATGAATAATTGTGTTGAAATAGTGGTACTTGTGGAAGGACAAACGGAACGCATTTTTGTTCAAAAAATACTCTCGCCTTATTTTGTTAATAAAAAAATTTTTCTTACGCCTATTTTATTGAGTAAACCCGGAGAAAAAGGAGGAGATGTAAAATTTTCACGTGCGCAAAATGATATTGGCAGGCATTTGAAGCAACGTAAAGATACTTGGATTACGTTAATGGTGGACTATTATGGTATCGAAAATGAATGGCCTGGATTTGAAAAATCGAAACAGCAAAGTACGCACACAAAGAAGGCGGAAATCATAAATCAAGGGACAATGGAACAAATACAAAAACTTTTCCCTAATCAAAATGTTACACATCGTTTTATTCCATACGTATCAATGCACGAAATTGAGGCACTTTATTTTAGTGATCCTGTTTGCCTTGCGAATAAACTTAACATAAAAGAATCAAAGATAATTTCAATTTTGGCAGAATGTGGTGAACCGGAATCTATTAACGGTAACAACGAGACGGCACCTTCAAAAAGACTGGAAAAACTTTTTCACCGGTTTCAAAAGACTTCTACCGGAATTGCGATAGCGGAGGCAATTGGTATTACAACAATGCGAAAAGAATGTCCTTTGTTCAATACATGGCTTGAAAAAATAGAAACATTAGGAAAATATCGAAACAAGTAGGAATTGTGTATTAATTAAGTGCTCAATTGGTATTATCGCAACAATTCGCAACAATAAATATAACGCCGTTTACTTTTTTTTGAGTTGTCCTAAAACGTTGAAATATTGACGTTTGGTTTTAATTTTCGTTTAGTTTGTAACGATTCTTTCGTAGTATATTTATGGAACACATAATTGTTATTATTGTTGTTTTTATTTTCGGTGCGTTTTTGGGCAATTTAACAAATTATTTTGTTGATTGTTTTTGCTGGACACCGCGTTTTCGTTCACCGTGGCGAGTTTTGCCTTTGGAATTTATTGATCGGCTCAACTCTGTTTCCTTTCCGGTTGACCGGAGAAAAAAAAAGAAACAACAAACACAAAATTCCGAACCGTTTGCCAAAATCTGGCTTGATTTTGTTCCGATAATTGGTTGGATTTCTTTGAGCCGAATCGGAACACGGCTCAAATTACTTTCCGAAACAGAACGTTTGCCCGGTTTAGAATCTCACCGATTTTGGTTACGTCCGTTTTTTATTGAGTTATTTGCGGCAATAGGTTGTGCGTGGTTGTTTGTGTGGGAAGTTCAAGAGCAAATGCTTTTGCCGGAAGGAATTATTGTACGTGAAACATGGGAAACTGTTTTTTTACGTTTTTGTGTTCATCTTATTTTTTTTACGTTTCTTTTAGCGGCGTCGCTTATTGACATTGATGATATGATTATTCCTGATGTGTTGACGATTCCCGGTACAATTTTAGGACTTGTTTTTGCGGTATGGATTCCTCAAACGTTTCTTCCTGTGACAGAAATACACAATGAAGTGATTTTGACTTCTCCTCGCGAATCCGGAAAAAATCCGATGGAGTATTACGATATTCGTCGGGCTGTTGCTCCTCAAGCGGTGCCGTTGAATATTTGCAGTCCCAACCCGATCAATACTGTACAACACAAACTCACAAATCAAACAGGACAAATCAAAACAATTATTCTATTAAGTTTACTTTGGTCGTTTTGGTGTTTTGCCATGCTCCCTCGAATTTGGTACACAAAACTTCCGTTTCAAAAATCAGCCGCCATTTTTTGCCGTTGGTTGTATCGTTCTCCCAGAACAAAATGGTTGGTTGTAACAGCAATTTTGGGTTCGGTTGGTTTTGCTATTATTGTTTCAAATTATCCGGCAACATCAATCGGATTACTCACGGCATTAATTGGTATGGCGAGCGGAATGATTTTAATTTGGAGTATTCGGTTGATTGGCGGTGTGGTGTTAGGTCGTGAGGCGATGGGATTTGGCGATGTTACGTTAATGGGAATGATCGGCATGTTTCTAGGTTGGCAATCGTGTATTTTAATTTTTTTCCTTGCGCCGTTTGCGGGACTGATTCTTGGTGTTTTAAATATGATAGCCGGACGAAATCGAGAATTTCCATACGGACCATTTCTTTGTCTGGCAACAGTAGGACTTGTTGTTACGTGGCGACCGATTTGGGCATCAATGGAACAAATATTCGAACTTGGCGGATTTATTATTGGTACGGTTATGCTTTTTTGTTTTATTATGTTTGGTATTTTACTTGGTCTCTGGCGCAAAATTCGTGACAGATTGATAACATAAAAATTCGATAACTGTTTTTTTATTTAACCACAGAGAACACAGAGTTCACAGAGAAGAAAATTTTTTAATTATTTTAGATCAAAAGTCAATTATAATATTAAATAACATTTCGATTCCAATTAAAAATTTCCTCTGAGTTCTCTGTTGCAACAATAAAATAGATTGTTACGCAAACGGTTCTATTTTTACTTTGTGCTGTTAAGTTGTTCGCGTGTTGTGTAAAACACGCGTTGGGCTTTTCCTTCTTGGCGCGGGAGTTCTCCGGGTTTGAAGACATCGCCTTTTGGGGAAAATCCGAGCCGTTCTTTGAGATGTTTTTCGACCATATATCCTGTTACGGTTTCATCCGCTTCCACATTGATCCGAACATCGCGAACTCCTTCAGATTCCTCAATCACAATCTGATAATGCGGTAAAACACCGGGAATTTCCAGCAATGCGTGTTCAACTTGTTTCGGAAAGAAATTGACTCCTTTGACAATCAACATATCGTCTGTTCGTCCCACAATCGGAGCAATACGAAGATGAGTTCGCCCGCAATCACACTTTTCACGCGAAACAATTTTTGAAAGATCACCGGTTCGGAACCGGATTACCGGAAGCGTTTGCCGCGTCAATGATGTTACAACAACTTCGCCTTGTTCACCGTCGGGAACAGGTTTTTCTGTTACCGGATCAAGAATTTCGACAAGATAATGATCTTCCCAAACATGAATTCCGTTATGAAAAGGGCAATCCATACCGAGAGTTCCAACACCGCCCGTTTCCGTCATTCCGTAAATATCAAACGATTCAATACCAAGTTCAGATTCAATCCGTTTCCGCATTCCTTCCGAAAAACTTTCCGCACCAAAAATACCGATTTTCAAACACGGCAGTTCAACTTCTATTGCCCGCATCACTTCAAGAATCCGAATCGTATAAGAAACAACTCCGCAGAGAATTTTCGTGCTGAAATCTTTTGCCAGACGAACTTGTCGTTCGGTGTTACCGGAACCGGTTGGAATGACGAAAAGTCCCGCCTTTCTTGCTCCGTGATACATTCCAAATCCGCCGTTAAAAAGACCAAACGACGGCGTAATTTGTACAGGATTGCCCGGTACGGCTCCAGCCATAACGTAACATCTCGCCATACACTCCGCCCATTGCTCAATATCCGCTTCATTATACGGCATAACAACCGGACTGCCGGTCGAACCGCTGGACATGTGCATCTCACGAATCTCTTCCTTGTCAACACAACACATTCCAAGCGGATACGTTTGTCGAAAATCTTCCTTGCTCAATGTCGGGAGTTTTTGTAACTGTTCGATAGAACTAAAATCGTCAGGTTGCGTTAATCCCGACGCCGAAAAACGTTTACGATAATAATCATTCCGGCTCAACACCCAACGAAGCAACTCCCTAAAACGCCGATTCTGATGCGATTTAAGTTCATCAGCCGACATAGTTTCCGACACAGAATTGAAATAGCGAATCATATTTGTACAATGTTATTCAGTTTACGTTATCGGGATTACCCCATTTTAATTCCCGCTTGAAGTAAGTCGTTGTTTTAAGTTTGGGGTCAACTTCAACATTACGTTAAAACAAAATAAATATAACGAAACCGGAAAAAAAATCAAGTAATCGACTTCCGGCAATAACCGTTAATTTTCTTAACCGCAGAAAATACAAACACAAAAAAATTGTTCGCAAATTACCTTGATAATCGCAGATAATTTTTTTTTTGAAAATAGGAAACAACAAAACAAACAATTGCGAAAAAAATGTTACGAACCGCAATATTCGTGCGATAACATTTCCCAATTTTTTCCGAGTTTATGGTTGACTCCGATCAAATCCAGAGTTCGCGCAACAACAGAATCAACCAAATCATTGACCGTTTTTGGAACGTTATAAAAATGGGGAGAGGCGGGTTGAATGATACCGCCGGCTAACGTGATACGTTCCATATTTTGGAGATGAATCAACGAGAGCGGAGATTCGCGAACAAGTAAAATGAGCCGGCGATGTTCTTTAAGTTGAACTTCTGCTGCCCGATGAATAAGATGCCGATTGATACCGGCGGCAATACAACCAAGTGAACTTCCAGAACAAGGAGCAATAACCATGCTATGAAATTGTACGGATCCGCTGGCAATAATTGCACTAAAATCATTGGGATCGTGAATAATTGTTGACCGGGAAGATTGAGGGGGGGAGTATTGTTGACCAAGTTCCTGCCGGGCAACCGTGTGCCACGCAGAACTCATCACAACATGAATTTCATGATCTGTTTGTTGTAACACATCAAGCAGCCGCAATCCATACACGACACCGCTTGCTCCCGTCATCCCAAGAATAATACGCATTGCCAACTCTTTCTGCCGCTGGAAAAATTTTAGTCTTACTATTTAGTCTTACTATTTTTAACAAATATACAAAAAAAATTTCTGACACAAATAAACATCAATCAAGTAATTCTCAAAAATTGACCTGATTCGACCAATGTACCCGAATCACCGGTTTTTGTAAAGCCGAACAGAACAAGAAAATTGTCCGCAAATAAAAGAACTGTCCGCAGAGGACGCAGATAGACGCAGATAATTTTTTTGAGAATACGAAACAACAAACCAGACGAAAAAAAAAAAGTTTTTTGTTTTGGTGTTGACAGATTTAACGGGGCATGTATAATCACGAATAATTAATTCTGAATTTTTATTTTAAATTTTGGAGACCAAATTACAATTTAAAAAATAAATTGCCCGAATTTTTGTTCGGGTATTAAAAAAATCGAGTACGTCAACAATACTGAATCTCGCTTCGGCGAACAGTAATTTTCTACATAACGACCGGATTTTCCGGGTGGAAAATTACTTGATATAAAAAAGTTGCGTGTCTCCCGCTAAGGGAGCGTCGCGTTTTATATCATGGGTATAATTCAGCATTACATTTTAATATGTGATGCACCACTTTCGTTGGTGGGAATAAACCTGTATTCAGTTGCGTGTCGCTCCTAATCTGGTAGCGATACTTCTGTTGCCGTTTCTCGGCGTTGAGTTTTTCCCACTTTGTAACAAAAACAGATTATTTGTTATGTAATCTGTAAACATGTTCCCTTTTTTTTCATAAGGAGAAATACTATGAA
>JAISNF010000269.1 GCA_031276415.1 Planctomycetaceae bacterium | reverse complement strand
CAAAGTTTTTCATCGTTTTTTTCCTTATGTTGGAAAGTTCTTTAAACTAATCACGATTCGTCTGCCGCAACAACACGGCAAAATTACAAATCGTAAAACAACAGCAATAGTCATGAATTTTATACAAAATAAATCGGTTGTCAACAACCCCACATATTATTTTAATTTTTCCTATTTTTCATTTGTTTACAAAATAAAATCCCAGATTCTCGGCAATGGACGTATATTATTATCTAAAAAATTGCCTAAAAATGAGAGAGTTAACCGGATTAGAGCGTAATTTATTTTTATTTACGGTGGAGAATCAGAGTCTATTGACAAGAAGTATCGTTATGATAAATTAAAACCCTTCTGGGCCGAGTGGCGAAATGGCATACGCTGGGGATTTAAAATCCCCTGACCGCAAGGTCGTGCGGGTTCGACTCCCGCCTCGGCTATTAACAAAGAAGACATTGGGCGATTAACAAAAAATCGGTTGTCCGTAAAAAATTCTGTAAAACATCTCTAAAAATTCAGTTTTGCCAATTGGGAATCTGGGAATCATTGAAAAAAAACACTGAATATCCACAAAATTCCACAGAATAATTATGAATATTCTTGTTCTTGACGAATGGCTTCCCTCCGTACACGATTCAGGGAAGTCAATCCGCACCTTTCAACTCCTCGCTCCACTCGCTAAACAACACCAAATTACTTACTTGGCACATTGCGATTCCACCGCCCAAACAGAAATAAAAAATGTCCGAAAAATGGAAGACGCCGGTTTTGAAGTTGTCGGCGTTCCACGCATTCCTGTCTATAACTCCATTCCAAAAATTCTTTTGGGAACCATCCCTTCCCTGTTTCATCCGCTCCCAATCTCCGTTCGACGGCACTTTTCACGCAACTACGCATCAGTGTTGCAAAAACTTGTTCGGGAAAAACATTTCGACCTGGTTCATATCGAATGGTCTCACTACGCCGTCTATAGCCCTTACATTAACTCTTTGCCGCAATTCATCTGCACCCATAACGTCGAATACCTCTCCTGGAAACGATTCGCAAAAACAACACGGAATCCGTTCAAAATAATGCTCGGAATCCATGAAACAAAAAAACTTTATCGTTTTGAAAAAAATTATTATCGCAAAGCCGATTATCTCGCCGTTGTCTCCAACGATGACGCCCAACGACTTCAAAACGATTTCGGACTCAATAATTTTTGCATCATTCCAAACGGTGTTACAATTGCAGCGTATGACGAAATCGAAAATACTCCCAAACCAAATCATCTCGTCTATTGCGGTTCAATGGATGTGTTTGTTAATCAAGATGCGGTCGCCTGGTTTATTCGCAACATTTTTCCTTTGATTCTGAAAAAAAATCCAGCCGTAACATTAACAGTGATTGGTCGCAACCCGCCGGAGAAACTCTTAAAATTACAAACAAATCAAATTCGTTTTACCGGTTCTGTTGCCGATGTTCGGTTGCCGCTCAAAGAAGGTTGTCTGGAAATTGTTCCGCTTCGTATTGGCGGCGGTTCACGGCTCAAAATCCTTGAAGCATTCGCCGCAAAAATTCCAGTTCTCGCAACAACTATCGGCGCCGAAGGATTAAATGTCGAAAATAATAAAAATATCGTCCTCGCTGATACTCCCGCCGATTTCGCTAATAATTGTATCGAATTGCTCAATAATCCCGAAAAATGTACACAATTGATTCGGTCGGGACGCCAACTCGTTGAAGAACAATATGACTGGAACAGAATTTCACCATTGGTCGAAAACGCATGGATAAAAACGGTTGATCTATTCAAGGCGAAATCTCGTAAATCTCAATAATCGGCACAGTATTAAGATTCCATATTCCCCAACCGCTCTTGCGGATTGTTTTCACCCACACCGGTTTTTTATGTTGCATCAATTGTTTGTCCCGCTCAAATTCGCCGCTGGGACGCCGCTGAAGAATATAGTATCGAAAACCACGTTCTTTGAAATCATCAAATGTTTCTGTTACCGGCGGAACGTCAAAAGGAATCTGAATTTTTTTCTGATAAAAATACAAATGAAGCGTTTCAGGAGAATGAACACTAAACGCAATTTTATCGCCGGAATTGGTGTTGTCGCGGAGCCATTGGAGAACTTCATCATCCAAACCGTCCCAATAATATGTCGGCTCCATCCCAGCCCGAACCGCACCAGGTAAACCGCCAATCACTAAATTATAAAACGATAACCATTGCGGAGCATACCAAAATAGATTGAATAAACCCGCAACATAAATCAATAAAACCAATAATTTTGTGCATAAAAAACTCTTTTTCATTTTCATATTCCCGTTCCAAAATATTTTGCTACAGAATACTTTGTTCCAAAGTGTTGCGGCTCCAATTCCTGCAATTATTGCCAAAAACGTAAACGCCGGAATAAACATTCGAACACCATCATGAACCGGCGTGTCCGGCAACGCCCGAAGAAAAAGCAACGATAACATGTTCAGAAAAAGCCAAAAACCCGACCAATGTTTATTTTTGTCCCGAATAATTGTTATAAAACCGGCAAAGAAAAGAACCAAAATTCCAAACGGTACGGTAATTATTAACCACGCAAGTGTATTGTAGCAAGGTAATGAATAAGTTAAATCGTACATGTCGCCGAAAAAAAGTACGGCAATATTGAGAGTCCGGTGTGTGTTCAAATAAAAATATTGATACATTCCGGTTATTGGAGTAAACCAAAGACGCGGATTGAATAGCCAAAAAGTAAACAACGCAAAAAATATTGTTAGAAAAATACGTTTGGGCAAAGCGGAAACATTCAACCGATTTTCTGCATCAACAAATCGGTTTGCTATCAAACGAACCGCCAACCACAATATCGGCGGTAACAAAACGCCGCAACCTGAAAATTTAGACGCTATTGTTAAACCAACAGCACAACCAAACGCTAATGTTCCCCAATTGGATTTCAAAGCGTATGGAAAAAACGCCCAACTCAAAAGCCACGCCGATGTCAAAACCGAATCATAAGCCGCAATTTGGGCGTGAGCAAATAAACGCGGAATCAGTAAAATTGAAACAACACCAAAAAACGCTGTCGCCAAATCAAATTCTTGTTGCAAACGGTAAAAAACAACTCCAATTGCAAACGAAAAGAAAACAAGGGAACCAAAACGAAATTGTACAATTTCCGGCAAAAACGACGGTGCAATTGCCTGACCAAGAGCATTGAGAAACACCGGAAAATGCGGATGTCCTTCTTCTGTGAAACAATAACTTTCCAAATCCCAATTTGAAAACAATAATTCCAAAGAATCCGTTTCACAAACATTTTCCGGTTTGGAATGGGACGGAATTATTTTTTGTATGACCGGAATTTGTTGCAAAATCCGTTGAACCCAAAACGATAAATTTTTAGAACGCTCATCCATTATCCCTTCGTCCCAAGTCAACGGAAGATAAAATGACGCCAACGCCAAAATGAATAAAGTACAAAATAGAACAATTCCCGAAATAAAAAAACGGAACAAATTAACCGGCAACAAAAATCGCTTTATCAAGAGTTTTATTAAATGTTGTATCGATTTTTGATTTGGAGATTGGGTAGAGATGTCGGACATATTTTATTCGGACATACTTTTAGTGGACGTGTTTTATTTTTGTAATGCTTCACGTTGGGCGTTGTTCAAATCGTGTTGCATCATATCCTGAACAAGTTCCGCAAAAGAATGTTTGGGAGACCAACCGAGTTTTTGTCGGGCTTTCCGAGCGTCTCCCAAAAGAACGTTCACTTCCGATGGTCGGAAATAACGCGGATCAATTTCAATAAGCAATTCACCGGTTTGGGCGTTGTAACCTTTTTCGTCAACATCTTTTCCTTCCCACGCAACAGAAATATCTGCGGCGGCGAATGCAGTTTCGATAAATTCGCGAACACTGCGGGTTTCGCCGGTTGCCAAAACATAATCATCGGGTTGCGGTTGTTGAAGCATCATCCACATTCCTTCAACATAATCCGCCGCATGTCCCCAATCGCGTTTGGCGTTGAGATTACCGATCAAGAGTTTCTTTTGAAGTCCCCATTTAATCCGGCTGACCGACCGTGTAATTTTTCGTGTTACGAATGTTTCCCCGCGAAAAGGACTTTCATGATTAAACAAAATTCCATTGCATGCGAAAAAATGATACGCTTCGCGGTAATTAACGGTTGCCCAGTAAGCGTACAATTTCGCTACCGCATAAGGGCTTCGCGGATGAAAGGGCGAATTTTCCGACAACGGCTCCGAAGTAAGACCGCCGAATAATTCCGAAGTGGACGCCTGATAGAATCGGGTTTTGGTTTCCAATTTGAGTAACCGAATGGCTTCCAGTAACCGAATCGTTCCCAATGCGTCCACATCGCCTGTGTATTCCGGCATATCAAACGAAACCCGAACATGCGACATTGCCGCAAGATGATACACTTCATCCGGTTGAGTTTCCTGAAGAACACGAACCAAACCTGTTGCGTCCGTCATATCGCCGAAATGAAGATAAAACCGGCTTGCCGGTTCACTTGAATCAGGATAAATTTTGTCAATTCGTCCTGTATTGAACGAAGAACTACGGCGTTTTAATCCGTGAACAATATATCCTTTATTCAACAGAAACCGCGTAAGGTAAGCCCCGTCTTGTCCGGTAATTCCTGTAATAAGAGCAGTTTTGGGCATAAACAATTTACTTTGGATTACTTTGGATTTTTCCGTTTTAGTGATTCGGTGGAGGCTGGTGCGGAGGTTGACACGGATGTTGAGGCTGATGTTGACGTTGATTCTTTGCAGGTGGACGCAGACGGGCAATTATTACAAGCGCTGGTAGTTGCCGGAGCGGCGGGTAATTCCGATTGAGCCGATTTTTTGTAAGAATCACTCCGGTAATCCGTTTGATAAAAACCGCTTCCCTTAAAAACTATCGCCGCTCCGCCGCTGATAAGCCGGCGAAGTTTATTTTTACCGCAATTCGGACATTTTTTAAGCGGTTCATCTTTAATATATTGAAATTCCTCAAATTCATGAGAACAAGCATCACAACGATATTCGTAAGTAGGCATGGGAATATTCGGAAAAATTTGTTTAAACTTTGTTTTACAAAAGACCTAGTAAATGTAGGAATAGTCTATTATATTATTATAATATTAAGGAAAGTCAATAATATCACATGAAAATCTTAAAACAAACTTTAAAATGAAAGGGTAAAACGATGTTGACGGACAATATTCGGATTCCGTTTGAGGAAAATTTTGAATGTTCGGTTATTTTGACTGATCAGCAGGAAGAAAACGCGGACAATACAGATGATACGAACAATAAAGTTCAGACGTTGTTAAGTTCGCCGAGTTATTCATTGGCGTTTTTGGATCAAGATTTTATGCGGAGTGATTCTGCCAGATCGATTCGGCTTCAGTTGGAGATGGAAAAGCCGGAATATTTTTTGCGTCAATATGCGATTCGTTCGACGGTGATTGTTTTTGGGAGTGCGCGGTTTATTTCGCAAAAGAAGGCGAGTCGGCTTTTGTCGGAAGCCGAAGAGCGTTTAGTGTTGGAGCCGGACAATACGGAATTTCGTGATGCGGTTACGAGGGCGAAACTTCGTTTGGAGACGAGTGTTTATTATGAGCAGGCGCGGGAATTTGCGAGGATTGTATCGGAAGACATCAAGAAACAATTGTCATTGGAGACGAATGAACCGTTTGACTATGTCATTTGTACTGGTGGCGGTCCTGGTATTATGGAGGCGGCGAATCGTGGTGCTCATGAAGCCGGATTGCCGACAATTGGATTGAATATTAAATTGCCTTATGAGCAGCGTCCGAATCCTTATATTTCGCCGCAACTTTGTTTTCAATTTCATTATTTCAATGTTCGGAAACTTCATTTCATGCTTCGTGCGAAGGCGTTGGTTGCTTGTCCGGGCGGATTTGGGACATTTGACGAACTTTTCGAGGCATTAACATTGCGGCAAACGGAGCGAATGCAACAGATTCCGATTATTCTTCTTGGGACGGAATTTTGGGGGAGTTGTGTTAATTTTGATTATTTGGTGAAGACTGGGGTTATTGACCGGAGTGATCTTGAGTTATTCCATTTAACTGATTCGCCGCAAGAAGCCTGGAACATCATCAAAGCCTTTTACCGCTAAACCGCAACCAAACAAAATGCCTCCGCTAAAGACGCAATGGAACCGAACCAACATGTTGTTCCATCTACGGTCTCATCCTTAGCGGGGTGAATTTCTAGTGGAGAGTTGATAGTGAATAGTTTCGCAATGCGAATTAAAAACGTTTTGGTAAATAATACGTTTGCGAAACTATCCACTCTCAACTCTCCACTATGAACAAACCTCATTATCTTATTAACAAAATTAACCGGTTGTATTTTAACAATGTGGTAATGAGGTTTGTGTTGTGAGGAAAAATTAGGTGAAAATGAGGTTGTTGTTATTGAATAGTTTATTGTTAATAGTGAATTGGTAGTCAACGTTTCGGTGTTTTCATTACAATTACTCTACGTGAATTATTTACGTGAACGGTTATTGTTTTTATAACGTTATTATTTTGATTGAAGGTCAAAGGAAAAATTATTTTTTCCCTTGATAACTTCGGCAGTTAAACCGGAAATTTGAGGGTCATTATATTTCTTCGGAATAATCGAAATAATAGGAATATCCGGCATTACACCGGTTTGGTCGGCATTGGCGAGTTCCTGAGCAGTTGGTTCACGGCTAGGTATATCTTTGGAAAACGAAATAAAATATTTTCCAATCATAGTTCCTTTTCCAAATTCACCGCCTTGTGTTGCGGTTAGTACAAATTTTCCTTGTGCATCGGTACGTCCGACAGCCGGTTTTCCTGTTGCCGAGTCGGCAGGAGAAAATCCAACCGTAACCCCTTCAATAGGCGAACCGTCCAATGTTACCAAACCTTCAACACTCTCAACCGCAAAATCCGGTCTGTTTGTTAAACATCCTGTTACGGTAACAAAGAAAACACTAAGAATAAATAAAGAAATAAAAATTTTTGACATTGTTTTTACAGTTGTTGAAATAATATTTTGGAATAATATTGAGTGTAGCCATTCACAACAAATTTATAAAAAATACGTTTCTTTACTTATTTGCATGAATAGTTACAATAATTGAAACGACAAAGTTTTTAGGGACCTGTAACAGATTCACCTCCTTTGGGAGTTCCTAACGCTCCCCAAACACCCCAGAAAGAAGGTCCGCGATAATCTTTGTAGGGATTACTTGAGCCAGTTTCTGTTGCCACATCAAAAGACGGATCACCGGCGTTAATTGTTTGCGATGTAAAATGAACAGAATCATCTCCGTACAATGTATTAGCACCGCCGGTATGATAACTACTAACCGTATTAAGTGAGATGGAATTGTCCCACTGGATATTACTCCCACAAGTTGGAGAATTGGGAGGAAGAACGGTAACAACAGAAAGAACAGCTAAACGTGCATCATAAATCCGTTTACCCGGCATACGACCAGGATAATCTGAACCGGTAATGGCTGTACTTGTTATTGTACCACTTCCATTGATAAGAGCCGTACAAACATTGGGTTTTGAATTGGCTACCAATGAAGTAAGTATTCCAGCTCCGCCGATAATTCGTGGGGTATCGGATGGATCATTCCAAATAACACCTTCGGCAAAAACAATTGTATTACTTGTTCCGTCCGTAATTGCATCGAAACCAACATTGGTAATATCACCTCTACGAAAAATACTTCGTGGTGTATCTGCCAGACCATTGGGAATAATCATATCACCCAAGACTGGTCGATAGTTACAACGAGCCATCTCGGTATCTTTTTTGGTACGTGATTCCGGATCGGACGGACATTGAATAGTTGAAATTGGTTGTGAACCGATCCTGATACCGGAACCGCCGGTTGCGTTGGCATCCCAAATCCAATGACATGCGCTAACAGCGGAATTTTCTACTGTTTGTCTCATTGCATCGAACAACGCCGTTTGTTCCATAAACGGCATCATCGGAGCAAGAGCACCGATTCGGATTCGCCAGTTACCGTTTGGATCCGTCGCAGTTGCACCTAAAAGAGTTGTTGCTCCCATTGAACTTTGGTAGGAACTGTTCGGAAAATATTTGTAAGTGTCGTGATGATTGTGTAACGCAATTCCTGCTTGTTTGAGGTTATTCGTACACTGTGAACGTCTTGCAGCTTCTCGGGCTGCCTGAACCGCCGGAAGAAGCAAAGCAATGAGAACTCCAATAATGGCAATAACCACTAAAAGTTCCACGAGAGTAAAAGCGTATTTTTTCACAATAATTTTCATAATAAAATTCTCCTTGAAAAATTATTTTGGTAACCATGTTACTTTTTAACACGATTATGCAAAACAGACAAAATTGACAGTAACAAAAATATCACAAAAGATTACGGCGATTTAGATTCTCCGCCGTTGATGGTTCCTAAAGCCCCCCAAACTCCCCAAATCGAAGTACCTGTGTAATTCTTATAATGATCGCTGGTAATACCGGTAACGGTTGCAATAAGTTGATTCGGATCCCCCGCATCAATCGTTTGTGAAATAAACCGGACAGAAGCATCTGCTAATGTAACATTGGCACCGCCGGTATGATAACTGCTAACCGTATTTACTGTTATAGCATTGTCCCATTGTGTTTGATTTCCACAGGTTGGTGAGTTTGGCGGAAGAACTGTAACAAGTGAAAGTACGGGCATTCGGGCGTCATAAAGACGTTTTCCATACATGCGACCTTGATCATCTGTTGATGTGATGGCGGATGAATCCATTAATCCGCCGCCTGCAATCAGAGCGGTACAATCACTCGGTTTTGATGTAACAGAAAATCCTGGCACTATTCCGACACCGCCAATAATATGTGTTTTTTTCGACGTATCGAACATAACAGCGGCTTCGGCAAGAACTATGGAATTACTGCTTCCATCAGTAATAGAGCAGAATGTTGCCTCGCCATCGGTTCCTTTTCGGAAAAGACTACGTTTACAATCGAGTAAACCGTTCGGAAGCATTGTATCACCGAGAATCGGACGGTAGTTAATCCTTGCCATCGTAACGTCCGGTTTGGTAACGACTTCCGAATCGGAGGGACATTGAACAGCCACAATCGGTTGACTACCGATTTTTACGGTGGTTGCACCGGTGGAATTGGCATCCCAAATCCAATTACAAGGATTGGAAACAGTAGAATTGGCTTCGACACAATTTTTGATTAACTCGTAATTTGCCTGCTGTTCAATGAATGGAAAAAAAGCGGGCAAAAAACTAATACGGTCACGGCTGGCTGCGGTATTTTTATCGGCTCCGAGTGTTTTTGAACAACTACTGCTTGGAAAAAAACCGTAAGTGTCGTGGTGATTGTGAAGAGCGATTCCTAGTTGTTTGAGTTTGTTTGTACATTGTGTTCGCCTTGCAGCTTCCCTTGCTGCTTGCACGGCTGGTAACAGAAGAGCGATTAACACGCCGATAATCGCAATGACCACAAGAAGTTCGACCAATGTGAAGCCGTAAAGTGAGGTACGGACAGAAGTTACGAGGTTTGGAGAACAATGTCCGAACAGCGAAAATTTTTCGCAATTCGCACTTTCCTCGGCTTCATTTTGTGGCGGGGGCGGCGCCCCGGGCCCGCGCCGGGGTCCGCGGCGGGGAGTTGTGG
>JAISNF010000263.1 GCA_031276415.1 Planctomycetaceae bacterium | reverse complement strand
GCTATTCGGGATGCGGTTACAGTGGTTTTGCGTGCTACATCGCTTGAAGACCGTAATCAGGTTTCATTGGCAACAATTCGGCAGAATGTGAAAAAAGCAATCAATGATGTATTGGGAATTTCTTATGTTCAGGGTGTGTTATGTACAGAACCGAATGTTGAAATGATTTAATAAAACAATTTAATAAAACAATTTGGTAAAACAATTTGAACAAAAACGAATAACGAATAAGGTTAAAATCCAATGGGCAATGATAATGTTTTAGATCAAAATGAAATAGAACGTTTACTTGGCGGCGGTGCGTCTCCTCCGCCTTCCGCAACACCGGAACAATCAACTCCTCCTCCGGCGTCAGCACTGTCATCGGCGTCGTCATCAGCGTCGTCTTCTGCGTCATCGTCAGAAAGTGGCGTATTGAATCAGAGTGAATTGGATGCGTTGTTTGGTGCGGCTGCGGCAGCATCATCGGCAACAAGTTCACCGCCTGATTCGCCGGTTGGTTCGCCTGCCGGTTCGTCGGCAACTTCTGACTCTTCTGTGAAACCGTTGGATCAATCGGAATTGGATTCTTTGTTTGGCAGTGGAGCAGTAGCGTCCAAACCAGCAGAACCAATAACACCGCCAACAACACCCAAACCGGCAACAACTTCTCCCAAACCTCAATCCACAAGACCAACAGCGTTTACGCCGCCGTCTCCAATACCTGAATACAATGAACACATGGGGGCGTTCAATGAAGCGGACGAAGATAGTGAGGAAAATGTTCCGCGTGGCGATATTGATTATCTTCTGAAGCGGGCGGATGATTCATTGCGTTCGATTGCCAGTACGCCGATGGATTTACCGACGGAGGTGATTGAATTTCAGTTTCCTGAGTTTGGCGGAACAGTTCCCAGCACAGAACACGCAACTCTGGATCAGATTAGTGAAGTCGAGTTAGATGTCAAAATTGAACTTGGGCGAACTAATATGTATCTTGAAGATGTGTTGAAACTTCGCAAGGGTTCGGTGGTTCCGTTGGACAAAATGGCTGGTGATGCGGTGGACATTTTCATCAATGGACGGCTTTTGGCGCGTGGTGAAGTTTTGGTGATGAATGAAAATTTCTGTGTTCGTGTTGCGGAACTACTCGCCGGCGCAATTCCAATGGAATAGAAAAAAATTTCCCGTTGACATCTTCGAGGTACTTCTAAAAACTCAAATTTACTTTTTAAAACCACAGAGAGGAAAGTTGATAGTGGAGAGTGGATAGTGGAGAGTTTCGCAATGCGGAATTACAAACGTTTTGGTAATAATTCCGCTTGCGAACTATTCACTATTCACTACTAACTATTAACTAAAAAATAATCTGCGGACAATTCCTTCTTTTTTTTCGGTATTTGGTGTTTCGGATGGAGTTGCGCACTTTTCATGGCGACTTTACAAGATGAGGAAACAACTTATAATAACTTGAACTGCTTAAACTACCTATCAAATTATCCCATCACAATCAGACTTAAACCATTCCCACAAAATTTGTAAAAGGTAGAACAAGTTAGTTTTAACGGAAAGTTGTTTACTTTTCCGGTTTCTGGATTATTTATGCGAATGGTTATGATTTTCTGTTTTATCTCAAAAAATGGAAAAGTACGCGTGTGGAATTTTTAGTAACCTTACCTTTAACCCTATTAAATGAAAGATGTCAACCCTAGCCCTTGCCGATATGAACCAATTGAGCGAAAGCGGAGTCGATTTTGTTGACGAGCCGTATTTCGAAAATTTACTGAAACGCAAAGCGGATTCAGGACGAATTCGTGAAATTATTGCCAAAGCGAAAAATAAGGAGGCTCTTGAAATTGAGGAGACGGCGTCATTGCTCAATGCCGATGAGCCGGAACTTATTGAACAGATTTTTGACACGGCGCGTCAATTGAAGAAAGACGTGTATGGCAACCGGATTGTTCTGTTTGCGCCGATTTATGTTGGTAATTATTGTGTCAATGATTGTGCTTATTGTGGTTTTCGCCGCAGCAATCCGGCGTCTGTCCGGCGTACATTGACGACTCAGGAATTACACCAACAAATTGAAAATCTGTTGAACAACGGACATAAACGTCTTATTGCGGTTTTTGGCGAACACCGGAATTATGGTCCCGAATATATTGCTGATTGTGTTAATGAAATTTATTCTGTTCATGTTGGTAACAATTCGATTCGCCGTGTCAATATTAACGCTGCTCCGCTTTCGCACGAGGGTTATCGTATTGTCAAGGCAGCCGGAATTGGAACATATCAGGTATTTCAGGAAACGTATCATCACCCGACTTATGCGCGAATGCATCCTAAGGGAACGCGGAAATCGAATTTTATGTGGCGGCTTGATTCTCCGGCGCGGGCGATTGAATCCGGTTGTGATGATGTTGGACTTGGGGCGTTGTTTGGTCTTGCCGACTGGAAATTTGAGGTATTGAGTCTTGTTGCACATGCGGTACATTTAATGCAACATTATCGTGTGGGACCGCACACGATTAGTTTTCCGCGTATTCGTCCGGCGAGTGGAGTAACAATTAAAGAGGTTGCGGAACACGATGTCGGGGACGATGATTTTCTGAGGCTTATTGCAATTTTGCGGTTATCGGTTCCTTACACGGGTCTTATTGTAACTGCACGCGAACCGGCGGCGTTGCGTAAAACGGCACTTGGTTTTGGTGTTTCGCAAATTGATGCCGGAAGTCGGATTGAGATTGGCGGTTATATTGAGGCGGGCGATGCTCAAACGCAGGCACTTGAAAAAGAGCAATTTGAACTTGGTGATATAAGACCGTTGGACGAGGTTATTTACCAATTATTGAAGGACGGTTATATTCCGAGTTTTTGTACGGCGTGCTATCGATTGGGTCGTACCGGCGAGGTATTTATGGAATATGCCATACCGGGTTTTATCCAAAATATGTGTACACCCAATGCTTTAACAACATTGCAGGAATACCTAACCGATTTTGCCTCACCGGAAACCAAAGCCGTTGGTGAAAACATATTGAGGCAGGAATTTGACAAAATTCCCGAAGGCAAACGCAAGTTTGACATTCTTGACCGAATTGAGCGTATCCGCAACACAGAAGAACGTGATTTGTACTTCTAAAAACTCAACTTTATTTTTCGCCGAAAGGT
>JAISNF010000244.1 GCA_031276415.1 Planctomycetaceae bacterium | reverse complement strand
CATTTTCCTGACATAACTCTATAGGGAACTTCTAAAAACCACAGAGAACGCAAAGGAAATTTTTAATTGGAATCGAAACGTTATTTAAGATTAGCATTGATTTTTGATCTAAAATAATTGTCCGCAGATAACGCAGATATTCGCAGATGATTTTTAAAATAGACAACAACAAAAAGTTAAAGCAACAAAAAAAATTATTCGCCTATTTTATTGTTTCGTATTCTCAAAAAAATTATCTTCGGACAATTTTTTATATCTGCGATCATCTTCGGACAATTTTTTGTTGTTGAAACCGGACGGGAATTTTTTTATGAGGTTGTTGTTTTTTACTATTTAATATGATATGCTTATACGTTCAATTTATCAATGAATTGAAAGGTGTAATTGTTTCTGTTTTTTAGATTTTCAAAAAAAGTGTTTAACCAATGTTTAACGAATGTTTAACGAAGGAGTTTTTAACATGACGCGAAAAAATTATTGTTTGTTTATTTGTTTATTGTTTTGTTTGTCGGCGGTCGTATTTTCGGTACAATTTTGTGTCGGAGCGGAGCCGGTTCGTTTGATTTTCGATACTGATCTTGGTAACGATGTTGACGATACAATGGCTCTTGCGGTAATTCATGCGTTACAAAACCGTAACGAATGTGAATTGCTGGCTGTAACAACAACAAAGGATAATCCTTATGTTGCGCCGATGATTGCCGTTTTGAACAATTTTTACGGCAGACCGAATATTCCGATTGCGGTTGTTAAGGACGGTCAAACAAAAGAGGACGGTACATACAACCGCAAAGTTCTTGAACTCAAAGATGATGCCGGCAAACCGCGTTATTCCTATCATTTGCCGAATGCCGATCAACTTCCTGAAGCCGTTTCGTATCTTCGCAAACGTCTTGCCGCTGAACCGGATCAAAGTGTCGTTCTTGTACAGGTTGGTTTTTTTACCAATCTTGCAAGACTTCTTGAAACAACCGCCGATGATATTTCGCCTCTTTCCGGCAAAGAATTAATTGCGAAGAAAGTCAAACTCCTGTCTCTTATGGCAGCCGCAATAAACGGAAAGAAAGAATATAATGTTATAAAAGATATTCCCAGTGCGAAAAAAATGATCGAAAATTGGCCTACTGAAATGATTTTTAGTGGTTGGGAAATTGGCGATCAAATTCAATATCCGCCGAAAAGTTTACAAGACGATTTCAATTACGTTAAATATCATCCGGTAAAAGATGCGTATCATTTTTATCGCGGTTTGGACAAGAGCCAACCGACTTATGATTTGACGAGTGTTTTGTATGCGGTGCGACCGGAACGCGGTTATTTTGATCTTTCGCCTAAGGGAACAGTCAAAGTTCTTGACGACGGTAAAACAACATTTGAACCATCGGAAAACGGCAAACATCGTTTTCTCATTGTCAATTCCGTACAAATTGCAATAGTACGCGAAGCACTTGTCCAACTAACCAGCGAACCGCCAAAAAAATAGAACGAAATTGGAAAATTAAATATGTTGAACAATATTATTGCGGACAATATTGACAGAATCCGAAGCGTGTGTGATGAGCATCATGTTGGGCGATTGTATGTATTTGGTTCAGTTTGTACCGATCAGTTTAATGCGACAAGTGATATTGATTTACTGGTATCATTTAAGGCGATGGATTTTGGAGATTATACGGATAATTATTTTGAAACGGCAGAATTGTTGGAACAAATCTTTCAACGACGCGTTGATTTAGTAACAGAAAATTCGCTCGGAAACCCTTATTTTATTCAATCAATAAATAAAACAAAAACGCTCATTTATGGACAATAATATAAAAAAACATCTCCATGATATTGACGAATCTATTGATTCCATTGAAAATTATTTGGGACAAGAACGTAATTTCAATACGTACATTAATTGCAAAATGCTTCGACGCGCTGTTGAAAGGGAGTTAGAAATTATCGGTGAAGCAATGAATAAAATAGACAAAATAATGCCGGATATTTTTCTATCATCAAAAAAACAAATAATCGGTATGCGAAACCGTGTTATACACGCTTATGATAAAATTGATAACGAAATCATTTGGGGAATAATTGTACGTCATCTACCAATATTAAAAGAAGAAATCAAAAAACTTTTATGTGAATAATTGAACTTTGGATATTTTTATAAACTGTTCGTACTTTTTACAAAAAATGAACTTTTAGAGATACCCCAATATATTTGGATAAAACAATGCCTGAAACAGTTAATATAAATATTAGTATTGACAAGGATACTAAAGAACGTGCGGAACGAATATTTAGCGATTTTGGAATGAGTTTGTCCGCTGCGTTTAATTTATTTGTTCAAAAATCCTTGCAGCAGGGAACATTACCTTTTGATGTTACGGATGCTTTTTACAGTAAAGAAAATCAAGACCGTTTACGGAAATCAATTAACAGTTACGAAAATGGCAACGTGGTTGTAAAAACAACGGCAGAATTAGAAGCAATGGAAAATTGAATAAAATTTTGTAATAAATATTGTTGAATTAAACATTTTTTGAAACATTTTATATTGATGTCAAATTTATATTTTAGGCAATCATCATTTTATTTTTCAATTTAATAAAGAACTAAAATATTACGAAAATCCCATTGAATAATTGAATAATTTACTTTTTGTTTATTTTGTGTTAATAGTTACGAATAACTTGTCTTTTTAATTACCCGCCTTTACTGTCCTTTTTTTATTGAACAGAAACAATGTCTATTAGTGATAATATTAACGAACTTCGTGAAAAACTTTGGGATTATGATCGGCGTTACCGGATTGGCGAACCGATTATTTCTGATACGGAATATGATTTATTGATTCGGAAACTTCGACGGTTGGAAGCGGCAAGTAAAGAACCAATTCCGCCGGACAGTCCGACGCAACGTCTTGGCGGTGAACCGATGGAAGGACTGGTTACGGTTCCTCATCGTGTTCCGATGTTGTCTATTGAAAATACGTACAATATTGGCGAACTTCACGACTTCGGCAATCGTGTTACGAAATTTCTTGCGGATACGGCGAACAAAAATTCAAAAGAGACCAAAGAATTAGCGTGGGTTGTTGAACTAAAAATTGACGGAGTTGCTGCGTCATTGATTTATGAAGATGGTATTCTTGTTCAGGGATTAACACGCGGCAATGGTGTTTTTGGTGACGATATTACGCATAATATTCGGACGTTGCGTGATATTCCGTTACGGCTTGCAACGAAAAAACCGCCGAAACAAATTGAAATTCGCG
Source organism: Planctomycetaceae bacterium (assembly GCA_031276415.1). Taxonomy (GTDB): domain Bacteria; phylum Planctomycetota; class Planctomycetia; order Pirellulales; family Thermoguttaceae; genus WRKP01. The sequence continues at coordinate 2,044 of JAISNF010000244.1, read as the reverse complement.
GCGAAATTTATATGCGTAATTCTGATCTTGTTCTGTTGAATCAGTCTCAGCAGGCTGCGGGATTGACAACGTATGCGAATACGCGAAATGTTACAGCGGGCAGTGTGCGGTTGCTTGATCCGAAAATTTGTGCGGAACGCCGGCTTCGTTTTTTTGCGCACAGTATTGGTTTTTGTGACGGATTGCATGCGGTCAATCATTTTGATTTTTTAGAGGAGTTGAAAACTTACGGTATTCCTGTAACACCACATGTCCGGCGTTTTAATTCGTTTACTGATGCCGTTAATTATTGTGAATCGTTGTATGCGGCGGAGGAGAATTTTTTATCTGATCTTGATTTTGAAATTGACGGTCTTGTTTTGAAACTTGACCGGTTTGATTTGCGAGAACAACTTGGTTCTACGGCAAAATCGCCGCGATGGATCGTTGCGTACAAAGTGGAAAAATATGAAGCGGTAACAAAAATTCAGGACATTCGGGTTCAGGTTGGTAAAAGCGGTACAATAACTCCGGTTGCCGAGTTGGAGCCGGTCGAACTGGCGGGAACAACAGTTTCCCGTGCGAGTTTGCATAATGCGGAAGAAATTGAACGAAAAGATATTCGGATTGGCGATGTGGTGGTGGTTGAAAAGGCGGGTAAGATTATTCCGCATATTGTCCGTGTTGAAAAACATAAACGTACAAAAAAACTTTTACCGTTTCAATTTCCGAATTTGTGTCCGGTTTGCGGCGGTGTTTTGTCGCAAGACAGCGGCGGCGTTTTTATTCGTTGCAACAATTCGGAATGTCCCGCTCAGATTAAGGAAAAACTGCGTTATTTTGCCGGTCGTAACGCAATGGATATTGAAGGTCTTGGTAAGGAATTGATTGATCAATTGGTTGATTCGGGGCTTGTCAAAAAGTTTGGTGATTTGTATCGATTAACTTGGGAATTAATTCGTTCCAAAAATCTTGAACGGATGAAAGCGAAACCGAAAAACCCGGATGAAATACCGTTACTCGTCAAAAATCTGTTGGATGGTATTGAGAAGAGCAAAAACTATGATTTGGGAAAATTGCTGAATGCGTTGAGTATTCGCCATGTTGGAGTTCGTGTAGCGGGAATTTTGGCGAAACATTTCGGAAGCCTTGAAAAAATTCGTGCGGCAACGGAAGAGGAATTGAACAGTATTGATGAAATCGGTACAATTACTGCTCAAAACGTGTTTCAATTTTTCCGAACGGAAACGGCGATGATTGACGATTTAATCCATGAACTTGCCAGCCGAAACGATCAAAAGAGTAATCAAAATACTGAATCAAAAAATAAAGGAACGGAATTATTTCATTTCAAGTCCGATTCCGATACGTTATCTGATAATTCGTCCGAAAATACATTTTTGCCCTTGCGAGACATGATGATTGTTGTTACGGGATCGCTGGAACATTTTAAGCGCAACGAAATTGAAGAGATTATCAACAAATACGGAGGTCGTGCGTTGTCAAGTGTTTCATCAAAGACAACATTTGTTCTTGTCGGCAAAGAACCCGGCAGCAAACTTGCCAAAGCGGAAAAACTTGGCATCCGAATTGTCTATGAACCGGAATTTCTCAAAATGCTGGAACAATGAAAAAACGGTAATTGTCTATTTTTTGGGGCTACTGAGGTTGTTTTGTTAGGAAAATTGGGTGTAAATGAGATTGGTTTTTAGTGGAGAGTTGATAGTTGAGAGTGGATAGTCCAACGATGGAACTAAAAGACCCCAATGTTCAAGCAAAAAGGGAGAACGAACTTTCTAGTAAATAAGGTCAAATGTTTGAGCAAATTACTTGAACGAATTACTTGAACGTCCAAGCAAATTATCAGGAATTTCTAGCCAAAAGCCGTATTATCAAAAAAGGTAACTTCTAATAACTGTTTTTTTATTTAACCACAAAAGAAAATAGGTAACTGTCTATTTTCTTTTTAACCACAGAGAACACAGAGAGCACAGAGAGAAATTTTTTGAGCCATTCAATACACAAAAAACAAGAAATTTGTAATAGTAGATAATTGTTTACGTAT
>JAISNF010000034.1 GCA_031276415.1 Planctomycetaceae bacterium | reverse complement strand
TGGGTTGGGAATTTCAACAAGGAAAACAACCGTTAGGTTGGAGCGATGTTCTTCTTTCCGAAAACGGAATCCAATTGACACTCAACACCATTGATAAAAAACATCCCCAAAATAACGATGTCCGACAACTCACCTGGTTAAGATAAAATACAGGGAAACTCCTAAAAATCTCAAATTTATTTTTATTAACCACAGAGAAAAGAAAAAGAAGTCCGCAGATTACGCAGATTTTCGCAGATGGACGTAAAAAATCATCTGCGATCATCTGCGGACAAATTTAAAAATAATCTGCGGAAATTTTTTTTTTCAATGTTTTCTGTGGTAAAATCTGTAATAAAAATAAATTGGCGGTTACTCGGTAAAATTACGTTGGTGTTTTGAGTAACAGTTTTTACAAATCCATTACGTTATCCATTGTGTAAAACCCCGGCTTTTTTCCGAACAGAAATTTTGCGGCGGCTAAGGCTCCTTTGGCGTAACAATCACGGTTTGAGGCTTTGACGGTAATTTCAAGCGTTTCGCCCAAAAGACCAAACATAATTGTGTGTTCCCCCGGATTGTCGCCAATACGTACAGAATGAAAACCAATTTCGTTTCGAGAACGCTCCCCAATATTACCGTACCGCCCATACTGAAAAGAATTGTAACCCATTTCCTTAGAAATAATCGAAGCAAATTTTGCCGCCGTACCACTCGGAGCATCAACCTTAAATCGATGATGTTTTTCTAAAATTTCCACATCAGTATTTTGATCTTTAAAAGTTTGAGCAGTTAGTTGACAAAGTTTCATCGCCATGTTCACCGCAAAACTCATACTCGGTGAATACAACACCGGTATTTGTGTTCCGGCAACACGAAGTTTATCATGCTGGCTCGGCGTAATACCGGTTGTTGCAATTACCAACGCAATACCGTTATTGATACAACGTTGAATCAACATTTCTGTACTTTTTGGTGTTGAAAAATCAATCATCACATCAATTTTTTGTTTCCAATCAGCAGTGATTGGAACATCAATATTTGTTATTCCGGCAGTTTCACCGGCATCACAACCTATTTGGGAATGTTTTTCCGTTTCAATAGCGGCAACAATTTTAAACGTTCCATCTGTTGCTGCTAATGCAATAACACGTTGCCCCATTCGACCGGCGGCTCCATTAATACCAATTCGTATCATAAATTAACTCCATAAAAAAAGGGTTCATTCGGATATAAGTTACATTTTACATATTTGTTCAAAATTGAACTTTTGCGTGATCGTAATCGTAATTGTGATCGTAATTATGATCGTAATTATGTCGGCGTAAAACAAAATTGATTTTTGTATCTGATTTTTTTTTGTATCTGATTTTTATTTCTAATTTTTCTGTGATATTTTTTATGACGAACATATTATACTCAAGATATCAACATTTTCAATTACAATATTTTTAGGAACAAATTTAGGAACAAGGACAAACGGACAATAATTGCAAGATTTTGGGATCATTGAGAGCGTGAGCAATCAATCCGGCTGCACTGAAATTTCCATCTTTGTTGTGTTTTGCGAGAACAACCACAGGAAATGCTCCTGCATTTTGAGCCGCTTGGATTCCTGCAACACTATCTTCAAGAACCAGCATTTCCTGCGGCAAAACACCAAATAAATCCGCCGCTTTAAGATAAATTTCAGGATTGGGCTTACCCTGCGTAATATTTTCGGCAGTCAAAACAAAATCGAATTGTTTCTCCAGATTTTTTCGTTGCAAAACTTCAGACACAATCCGTTTGGCACTACTTGTACAAATTCCTTTGGGAATATTATGTTTTTGCAAATGTTCCAGCAATTCAAAAAGTCCGGGCATTGCGGAAAAACCATCGTCAAGAAATTGCAAAAAAAAGTCTTCCGATTCCTGTTGTAATTCTTGCCATGTTTCGGGAAAACCAAACGTTTTTTTGAACAATTCAAAACAATATTGAGGAGTACGTCCCATGACAGCGTTACATATTTCCTGCGTATAAATTTCGCCGCGCCGTGCCAAAAGAGCCGAAGCCGACTTCCAATAAACGTCCTCCGTATCAAACATCAAACCGTCCATATCAAACGCAACCGCTTTTATTGTCATATTTTAAGATTTGTGATTCAGGGTTTATGATTTGTGAGTGGCGATTTGATTTTGCGGAAAGGATACTCTTTGTACTTTAAAATTCGGTTTTCCGTGTTCCGGCTGGGGCAATCTGAATCAATTATCAATTTATATTGTGAGACGAAAACCAAATTTTAAAATGTAATGAATATACAATGATTGTCCTGCAACAAGACTATAACCTTATCACGAATCATTGCACTGTCAAGGAACAGATCGGCAAAGTTCAAGATCACAGATAATTTTGCAAGTAATTTTGCCAATAATTTTGCAAATAATTTTGGAATATTTTAGCGGTTTTATGTAATTCAAAAGATCATCTACTTGATTTTCTTTGAAAAATTATCAAAATTATCTGCACGATTGTTTTTTAACTTTGTTTTTTGACTCTGTTTAACACCAAAACTACAATGTCTGTTTCACCCAATTCTGAAAAATTATCTGTTCCTTGGTATCGTGAGATGAACGCTTACCATTGGATTGTTTTTGTTGTTTGTTCACTTGGTTGGGCGTTTGATTGTTTGGATCAACACCTTTTCACGTATGTTCGTGCCGCTGCACTTGGCGAACTGATAAAGGTTGACAGTGCTTCTGATCGTGCGATTCTCTACGCAACTATTGCAACCTCCATCATGATGATTGGCTGGGCAACCGGCGGAATCATTTTCGGAATTATCGGCGATAAATTCGGACGAGCCAGAACAATGGTGTACACGATTCTGATTTACAGTGTTCTAACCGGTTTAAGTGCTTTTTCGGTAACAATCTATGATTTCATGATAATCCGATTTCTTGCCGGAATTGGCATTGGCGGTCAATTTGCGGTTGGGGCATCACTTCTTGCCGAATCAATGCCGTCGAAAGCGCGTCCTTATGTTCTTGGTATTATGCAAGTTCTTTCGGCGGTTGGTAATATTGGAGCGGCGTTGGTTGCTATGTTTTTCACGGAAATGGAGGCAATGCAATTATTACCGATGAGTGGTTGGCGTTGTATTTTCTTGTTTGGTTCGATACCGGCGATTCTTGCTTATTTTATTGTTCGATATTTACACGAACCGGAATCGTGGAAAAAATCGGTGGAACACGGGCGAAAAAATGTCGGTTCTGTTCGCGAGTTGTTTACTGAACCAACTTTGCGAAAACACGTCATACTTGGTATGATTCTTGCCGCAACCGGAGTGATTGGGGCGTGGGGAATTGGTTTGTTCAGTCTGGAACTCTCCCGCAAAGTCGTAGAAAATGTTGCAACACAATCTGTTGAATATAAGCAAGCCCGCCAATCTATTCTTGATAAATACAACATCAAAGAAAATACTGACGCTATTACGCCGGAAATTCAATCGGAGATAAACACTGTTACCAAAGCATCTACGAAAACGGTTGCAGATCGTTGGGCTGCCCGAAACCTTTTGATTTACAATGTGGGAGCGATGGCTGGAATGTACGGTTTTACGCTTGGAGCAGTTTATTGGGGGCGGCGAATGACGTTTACTGTTTTCATGATTGGTTGTATTTTGTTTACTTCGGCAACTTTTTTATTCATGAATTCGCCGTTGACGCAATTATTATTGGTTCCGCCGATGGGATTCTTTTTAATGTCAATGTTTGGCGGTTACACGATTTATTTCCCTGAATTGTTTCCAACGCGGTTACGAAGTACGGGTGTTTCCTTTTGTTACAATGTCGGGCGTTATATTGCTGCTTGTGGTCCATTGGCGTTAGGCGGTTTAACTGCTTTGTTTTCCGGTTTCGCAACACCGGAAGATTCGACAATACCATTCCGTTATGCCGGTGTAACCATGTGTTCGGTTTTTATTTTTGGAATTATCGTGATCTGGTTTTTACCGGAAACCAAAGGTAAACCGCTGCCGGAATAATTTATGGTAACTTCTAAATAAGAAAATAGTCCGCAGATTACGCAGATAAGCACAGATTTTTTTATATTTTAAAAATAATAATCTGCGGACAAATTTAAAAATTATCGGCGTAATCTGCGGACGTTTTCTCTGTGGTTAATAAAAATTTAGAAGTTTGCTTATTTGAGTCTTGACCATCGGGCTTCTTTTTCGGTGAAGGCTTTGTTTCGGTTATCGATAAAATTGAATACGGTTGTCCCCAATTTTGCTTCACCGCCGGTAAAAATTTCAGCGATAGTCATTTCGGTTTTTGATTCATTTTTATCTGTTTTTACTGTTTTGGTTGTCGGATAATTGACAATTTCAAAATGGGTTTCTAATTTTTCGTCTTCGTTCTTTTCGAGCAAAGCGTTACGGATTCTTTCGGCAATTCCCTGACCGAGACTGTCGTTGTTCGGAATCGCAAAAAGAGCCATAAGATGAGTTCGCATCCATTTATTATTTGAAAATGCTTTGGGCATATCGAATCTTGGATCGAGTTCGGTGGGGGCGATCATGACAAGCGTTTTGGTGAACCGGTCGGAATCTTTATCTTTCCAATCTTGCGCCGTCCAGTAAGCCGCCAACGCCGCACCACGACCAACTCCAACAAGAACTAAACGGTTCAAATTGACCATGCCCTCAGCATGAACCCGCTCCAATACTTCCCGTAAAAGCAGTAAATCAAATTTTGCCATATTGGCGTAGTCCTCCGCTTGAAATTCATCTGCGAGATATTCGACCATTTTTTTGGAGGCGGGGGCTTTCAAAACTTGTACCGGAATAAGTTTTGGTTTTTGCCCTCGTCCGCCGCCGCTGGAACTTTGCTGTTTGGTAACTACTTGAGTTTCAAATTGCGGCGGAGTAATCTCAACACGTTTAACACTTCGACCGTGACCGCGAAGATCAGCAACAAGAACGGCATAGCCGTTATTTACCAAAAGATCAATAAGCGGATTAAAATCTTTTCGGCTTCCCTTGTCGCCGTGTAACAAAAGTACCGGCACTGTTTCTTTGTCGGCGTTCCCGTAATAATAGGTTGCGGAAAGCCGAACCAAATCTTTTGTTAAAAAAAGATCGCCTTCCAATTCCTGAGTCTGCCCTTTTTTCGGCGACTCTTTTTTGGGTTTTTCTTTAACAGCGGGGCGTTCTTCTTCGGCTTTTTCAGCATCCTGACCCCAAAGCGGCGGCGTCAGAAAAAAGAACATCAACAAGAAAATCGGGAATAAAACAACAGAAATTGGTTTAATAAATCGGGTAAACATGAGTAACTCCTTAAAATTGAAAAAGAAACGGAAAATAAACGATTAACCATTCTATCGGTAACTCTCCCCAATTTCAAGCACAGCATCAAAAATACACAAAAACAAAGAATTGCCGCAGATAATTTTTTAGTTGAGAGTTGAGAGTGGATAGTGGAGAGTTTCGCAATGCGGAATTATTGTCAAAACGTTTTATCATTCCGTATTGCGAAACTCTCCACTCTCTACTAAATCTGACCCCACAAGGGGTCAAATTTATTCTACAATTAGTGTCGAAACATTATCTACCTATTGAATATTATAATTTCTTGAGTATTATTTTTCTTCGGGCAGATAAGCACGGACGTAATCTATTTCGAAGACTTTCGGGTACGTTAATTCC
>JAISNF010000177.1 GCA_031276415.1 Planctomycetaceae bacterium | reverse complement strand
TTCATTATGATAACTTGTTAAACGAATCTCCGTGAACGGTTACGAAACTTCTAATAATTAGTGCTTTTTATTAACCACAGAGAACGCAGAGGAAATTTTTGATTTTCAATCTTAACCCCGCTAGGGCAGTAATTACGGGCGGATTTGTTACCGCAGGTCAAAGACCTGCGGTTATGAAAATACCGTGAACGGTTACGGATTTTTTATGATTTTTTGCTACTGAGGTTGTTTTGTTTGGAAAAATTAGGTAAAAATGAGGTTTGGTGAAACAATGACAATACGTTTTCGCAAATTCCATTGAATAGTTACAAATAAAAAATGCCAACTTTTTTAATAGCCGTGAATGGTTACAACCGAGATATGAGCCGATACGATCCGTCACACGAACATTTCATGCGTTTTGCGTTACAGGAGGCACAACATGCAGCGGAAGAAAATGAGGTTCCGGTTGGGGCGGTGATATTGCATCGTGAATTTCGAATGATTGCGTCTGCCCACAATCAGCGTGAACAACTACACGATCCAACCGCCCACGCCGAAATGATTGCAATTACCCAAGCAGCGGAGGCTCTTAACTCGTGGCGGTTGGATGATTGTGTTCTTTATGTTACGTTGGAACCGTGTCCTATGTGTGCCGGAGCAATTCTGCAAGCCCGTATTCCAACAGTTGTTTATGGAGCCGCTGATCCCAAAGCCGGAGCGGTTGATTCACTTTTTTCGTTACTTAATGACGACCGGTTCAACCATCGTTGCGAAGTGATTGCCGGAGTTCTTGCCGAACCTTGCGGAGCAATCCTAACCGAGTTTTTTCAACATCAACGGCTTCTCGGAAAAAAATAAACGAACTTCTAAAAACCGTTTTTTTATTCAACCAAAGAGAAGGAAAGTTGATAGTTGAGAATGGATAGTGGAGAGTTTCGCAATGCGGAATTATAACCACAACGTCAATAATTCCGCATTGCGAACACTATTCACTACTAACTACTAACTACTAACTAAAAAATCATCTGCGACAATCTGCGTAATCTGCGGACAAGTTTAATTATCTGCGTAATCTGCGGACAATTTTATTTCGACAAATTTTGTAATGCAACCGCCATCAGCAGTTTGATTCGGTTTAATTGATTGACTTCTGTTGAGCCGGGGTCATAATCAATTGTTGTTATATTGGCATTGTTGTATCGCAACCGTAATTCTTTCAAAACGCCTTTTCCCGTAATATGATTGGGCAGACAGCCGAAGGGTTGAACACAGACAATATTAGGAATATTCTGTTCAATGAGTTCGACCATTTCAGCGGTTAGCAGCCATCCTTCACCGGTGTGATTGCACGTGGAAACAATTGGTTCGGCTAACCGAATGAGGTGACGGATTGTTCCCATAGGGGCAAATCGGCGGCTTTTTTTGAGAGCGTTTCGAACTTTATCTCGTTGACGTTCAATCAGCCAGACTCCTGCGGAACTTTTCAAACCGGCAAGAAAAGGCACATGCGAATAGCGTTTCCGTTGTTCATCCGAACTCAAACAATACAGCATAAAATCCAGAATATTAGGAACAACAACTTCTCCGCCTTCCTGTTCAATCAGGGAAATTAAATGATTATTGGCTTCGGGGTGATATTTGACGAGAATTTCCCCGACAATTCCCACACGCGGACGAGTTTGTTCTCCGGTTAGTTCTATAACATCAAAATCATGAACAATCCGACCGGCAAAATCCGCAACACGATGTTTTTTATTACGAAGTATTTCGTCCCGCAACTGTTTGAGCCAAGTTTCGACCAACTTGTTCACAGAACCTTGAACGGTTTCATAAGGGCGACAACAGTTGGAAAGAGTCATTAGCAGATCGCCGTACAAAAATGCGAGAAGCATTTTTTTCAGCATTTTGAAGTTGACGTTAATTCCTTTGGTGTTACCGTTGGCAATATCAACACTAAACGGAATAACCGGTACATGATGAAAACCTGCTTTGGCAGCAGCGATTTTCAGAAAGGTTGCATAATTTGTTGAACGGCAACCGCCGCAAGTTTGTGAGATCATTAAGGCGGTTTTATTCGGGTCATATTTTCCTGATTTCATTGCTCGGATGAGTTGTCCGACAACAATGATGGCGGGATAACAGACATCGTTATTAACATACCGCAAACCTTCTTCGACAGCCTCGCGGTCAACTTCGGGCAACACTTCGAAGCGGTAACCGTGATTTTCAAAAACCGCCTGAAACAACGCAAAATGAATAGGAGCCATTTGTGGACAAAGAATCGTGCGAATTTCTTTATCCTGTGCAGTAAATTCCGGTGTTCGGCGTGGTTGTTTAACAGTCGGATAATCAATAAAAGTTGACATAAACTAAAATAAATTTCAAACAAAAATAATGATAACTTCTAATAACCGCCCTTTTATTTAGGCACAGATTATTTAACCACAGAGAACACAAAGTTCACAGAGAGGAAAAAAATTTAATTTTATAAAATTATTTTAACCGTTTACGGTATTTTTTTTATTATTTAATGATTTTGTTGATTTTTCTTCG
>JAISNF010000127.1 GCA_031276415.1 Planctomycetaceae bacterium | reverse complement strand
CAGCGGGTAAAAGTAACGCAATTAACACACCGATAATTGCAATCACTACCAACAGTTCAACAAGTGTAAAACCGAAACGTAATGTCTTTTTCATGTTTTTTTCTCCTGTGGAAAAAAAGTAAAGAACTTTACAGATTACATTACAAATAATCTGCAACAATTCAACGAGTGTAAAACCAAAACTGAGAGTCTTTTTCATAGCATTTCTCCTTATGAAAAAAAGGGACATTTTTACAGATTACATAACAAATAATCTGTTTGTTACAAAGTGGGAAAAACTCAACGCCGAGAAACGGCAACAGAAATATCGCTCTTAGATTAGGAGCGACACGCTAACAAGTTAGGTTTATTCCCACTGACCAAAGTGGTGTATTACAATTACAATATGTAACACTGAATTATACCTATGAGATTATACGCGACGCTCCCCTAGCGGGAGCAACGCAACTTCATAATCTCACAGTAATTTTTTACCCGGAAATCCGGTTGGTCAGTAAAAAAATACCTATCGTCAAATGACGACTTGTTATTTGTTGACGTACTCGATTTTTTTAATACCCGAACAAAAATTCGGGCAATTTATTTTTTAAAATGTAATTTGGTCTCCAAAATTTAAAATAAAAATTCAGAAATTATTTGTTCGTCATTTTAATAAAAAATTAAAACATGTCAACACCAAAACAAAGATTTTTTCTTTTCTGTGAAAACGCTGTGTTCTCTGTGGTTAAATAATCTGTACTTAAATAAAAAGCCAGTTATTAGAAGTTACCTTAAACAAATTCAAAAAAGAGCGGTTTGAAATGATTTGAAACGAAGCGAAGCATAATTGTTAGAATACGTAAAATAAGAAAAATTTTAGGAAATTAACAATTTTTACGATTATTCCGAAAGAAATGAATGTTCTGTGCCGATGATAAACGTTAAGACGTTTTTTACGTTAAAATTTACCGGAATTGTCTGGTTTCACTTGATTTGCTCTTGATAATATTGAAAAAATGAGAAAATCAGTCCATTTTTATAAAATAGATAAAATCGTTTTTATTTCCATTATTGCCGTTTTGGTAATATTTGTTTTTTCTATTTCGATGTTGTACGCTGACGAATGGGGACCCTATCTTGGACCGGTTTTTCCAACAGAAATTGAAGAAGAAATCGACGAAGATTATACGCCCGATTTGGTTACACGGAGCAAAGGGCGGCAACTTCCTCTTCCGGCGAAAAAACGTAACGTCCGAACTGTAAGTCAACAAACCGATTTCGATGATGTTCTCAATTCAGGAACAACAATTATTCCGCAACAATTATTGAATGAAGAACCTGTCGCAGATACAACTCCAATAGTTCCCAAAACCCGAAACAAAAAAATTCCTCAACCCGATGAATACCCAATCTTCGCCTCTGCCGCTAACAATAATGACGAAACTCTCAACGAAGGCGAATGGATTGTTGATGAATCAAATATTCAGAATTGGTCGACGGCATTACCGAACACTTATAACGGAACTTACAACGGAATCTATAACGAATATCCAAACGAATACTCATCGGCATTGGAAAATAGTTATGCCGGACCAATGTTACTGAAACCATTTGGAACCGGTTTGCTCGACAATTTGACCATTTTTGCCGGAACAACCGGTTTTAAGGGCGAATTAAACACCGGTTCGAATGGGAATTTTGGATTTACCGAAGGAATTAACTGGGCTGGTCCCGTAACCCCCCTCCAAACTATTTCAGGACAAGCCGGATTTCGGGCTGTCCAAAGTAACATTAACGGAACAGGAAATACAAATCGAAACGGACGAAATCAATATTTTGTAACTGCCGGTTTGTTCAAACGTAATCTTTCTTTTCCGATTCAAGGCGGAGCGGTTTTGGATTGGTTTCAGGATGATTTTTACGGCAAGGTGAGTGTTCAACAAATTCGTTATGAAATTTCCGCACGAACATTCAGCAATACCGAATACGGATTGCTTGGCGGTTTTGGTGTATCGAAAAAAGGAAACGATTACCTGAGTAATTGGAAAACATCAACAGGTGAAACATATTCGTATGCCGTACAATCTCAAAATTATTATCTTTTATTCCTTCGTAAACATTTTACATCGGGAGGACTTGCGGAATTTCGTTGCGGTTTGACCGAGTACGGGGACACGGTTTTATCGGGATTGGGAGAATTTCCGCTCAGTGATCGTTTTTCGCTCAACGGAAGTTTTTCGACAATGATTCCCAAAGAAGGGCACGGACATGGCGGTTGGCAACGCGAAAATTGGGAAATTGCCGCCGGAATTACTTTTTATTTTCGCGGAGGTGCCTGCTCAAAACCAAACAACGCCCACCGATCAATGTTTGAAATCGGCGGAAACGGCTCATTTTTCAACCGGCTTGTACGGAAATAAAAAATGGTTTTTTGAATTATTTCATTTCAAAGCGTTGAAATATTACCGTTGCAATATTAGTATTTTTACCAATGTTCTAAAGCGTACAATAAAATATTGACGGATAATTGTATTGCGGAATCTTGAGTGTAGCCGCGGCATTCAAGCGAGTTGGCTCTTTCCAAAGCACAACTCACATCATACGGCGAAAAAACAACCGCCCAACGATCTTCCTCCGCAAATTTAAGACCGTAAAGTTTGGGTTCTTCCTGACGTACCGGCGCAACAATTTTGCGTCCCGGCGATTGTTCCGGCAAACGAACTTCAAGCGTTTTAATTTCAAATCCGCCATATTCGTCCGAAAATAACGGATCGTTCAACGGAATCGCCTGAAACGATATTTCAGGAAACATCGTTTGCATCTCTTGATGAAACGAATCCGTAAAAGTTTTCGCCGAACAAATCGCATTAACGAACAAAAATCCGCCGCGTTTCAAATGTTCTTTGAGATTTTTCCGCTGTTCCGGCGAAAACTGAAACGCTGTTCGTCCGTGCATGAAAAGAATTGGGTTTTCGTACAAATTTTCGTTTGCCGGATTAACCGTATCAATTTTTTGTACTACCGGTAATCCAAGATTGGTTTCCATCCAAAATAACAAATTGAGCGGAGCGTGCGGAGCCGGATTCATTGCACCGCCGGTATCCAGAAACGTCAGAAAAACTTTGCCGCGCCGTGAATCTGCCGCCGACACTTTTTTTGTTACGGATTCGGCTATCTGATCCTTGAATTTAAGTTCCCGATTGGTGGCATAAGCCAAAATATTTAATCCAATTCCCAAACCGGCGTCAATTTGTTTTTGTACAGTTTCATGATACGGTGTGCCGCGATTAAAAATCCGGGCAACTTCCCAAAGACAAGATAAAGACGGTTTAGGTTGATCTGTTTGTGCGTCTTTGAACGGCGGAATGTACACAACACTTGTCCGGCAACCAAAATTGATTCCTTCAATCGGACGAAGTTGTTCCGCTTCAATTGGAATTTCCGCCGACCAAATCGGATGTGATCGTTCCAGCAATTCAAGTTCATAACCCGGTTCAGGAAAAACATGTTTCATTAATTCACGAAAACCGTTGTCGAATGTTTTATCATTTGACTGTGCTTCGGCAATAATGAAACCGCCCTGATCAATATATTCACGAAGTTTTGCCGCCATACGAGCGGTTTCCGCATCGTCTTGTTGTAACGGTGTACGATCACCGGAAAAATAAAGTACCGGCGATTGCAAGAGATGATCGACTGTTGCTGCACGAATATTGATAATTTGCCACGTCAGATCAATATTCCAACGTGATTCGGTAAACATCGTCAGTTTGTTGACATCGTTAGGATGAAGATTCCACGAATCCGTTTCGCCATATTGAATTTTTGACATTAAAACCGGTCGCCGCCCTTTGGAAAGAAACAGTAACGCAAACGCCGTTGAAGAGGTATCGCCGGTTCCTTGTCCGCGCCATGCTCCGTCAATCGAGTCACGCAAACGGAGAATTTTATCTGCTCCTTCACGATACCAATCATGCTGACCGATAAAACGTTGATTGGTCATACGACCAACACGTTCCAGTGCATAAAGATAATAATAAAGCCATGTGTCGTAATGAGGATTTTTTGAAACGCTAAAATTCGACGCCAGCCATGCGAGACCTTTTTGGATTTTCGTAGCAATACGGTGATTCGGTTGTTGGAAACAAAAAATCTTATCGTCGCGAACAGTAGCGGTTCCTGTATCTAAAACGCCGGAAGTTATAATCAGACTGGCAATTCCGGCGCAACTCATACTGCCCCGCGTGTCATTACTGCCGCCGCCCGGACGCGGATTGTAACCCCACGCATTGTTCGAATTTTGCGACTGTTCCCAATATCGTTGCGCCCGTAACCACGTATCCGTTTTAACAGAAATACCGAGACGTTCCGCTTCGTAAAGAGCAAGAATCGAAAATTGCGAATTGGATAAATCGCTGCTGCCGGAATTACCTTCCCAAGGAGTGTAATACCAACCGCCGGTGTGTTCGCTGTTGCCGCGAATCTGGTTGCGTTCAAGAAGAGCAATATTGTTTCGGATAAGCGATCTGTCCCGTTTAGGATCGACAAGACAAAACGCCATCGTTTGAAGTGAAATAGAATAATTTCTCCCCGCTTCCTTACCGGAAAACAACCGCAAATAACGCATTCCGCGTTGAATTGCCGGATCGTCTTTCGGAACTCCGCAACTAACCATCGCAAGTATTGCCAACGCTGTTGCTCCGCAACGTTCACCGCCGACAGAGTGTTCGTCCCAATTTCCGTGCGTTTTTTGCGTCCGTTTCAGAAATTGAACTCCTTGTTCAATCGCCAGCCGAACCTCATTAGGATCAATATCCTGACCAAAAACAGGAAAAAGAATAACGATAAATCCAATAAAAAAAAGAATAAAAAAACGCATAACTAAAATAACCGTTCACGTAAAATAATTAAAAAGTATTACCGTAAATGGTTACAAAAAAATTTATATGATTTTTATATGAACTGTTACCGCAAATGAACAAGACCGCTGAATAATGAACCAATTTTCAAATTCCAATAAAGATCAATTAATTGTATCATCAATTTTACCGAATACAGGAGGAACAGGATTGATAAAAAAATGTAGCAAAATTATTGTCCAGTTGTTGCGTGGAAAGGATTCCGTTAAATAATGTACCGTAAAGCCGAAAATGTTGCGGTTTTTCAATTTGATAAGTTCCCGAATCAAGTTGCCGGACAAAACCGCGGTGATTGCTGATTTCACCCTCGTAATCAAGATAATATCGGCGATGATCCGGTAACTTTTTTACCTGACACTCAAACGATTGAAGCGGTAACTGTTGCGGTGGAACTGCCCATGTTGTAAGCGCAATTTCCGTTTCAAGCATAAAATCCCAATGATCACCGTCAGGATGCTCATGAAACAAAACAACAAAACGACGCAACATTTTTTATTTATAGTTTGTGGGTTTGTAATTTGTGGTGTGAAGTTTGTAATGTGTACGATAAAAATTATCTCCAATCCAAAAATCGCAACATTAACAACTCTTTCGGTATTCCGCACTGCATTGATCGGTTTCCCAAAACGTAACCGATTGGACGGGAAAACCAAATTCCTCTGTTTTTTCAAACAAAAGCCGGGCAATATTTTCCGCAGTTGGTTGCTGGGACAAAAGGAAAACCGGTTCATTCATTTGTTTCAATATTTCAACAAGCGGATCATTATTTTCTAAAATCATCCGGTGATCGAGATGATCCTCAATCCATTGTCCGATGGTTCTTTTCTGTTCCGTAAAATCAACAACCATTCCCTGACTATTCAAACAATCACTTTCCAATACAATCCGAACACAAGCATTATGACCATGTGGATGTGCACATTTACCGCAATGATTCAGTAAACGATGCCCATAACTAAATGTAAATTCACGTGAAATCGTAAACATAAATGATAATCAAAAATTATCTGTGTTTATCAGCGTCATCTGCGGACAATTTTTATGACAATCAAACAAACCATTTTGGCAATTCAACGGAACAGGTAATAAATGTAATAAAAAAATCACCTCAATGCGGTTGCGAATTCTTCTAAGGAAACACAAGTTAGTGCAAAATCCGCTAACTCATCTAATTTTGCAATACTATGAATTGTTTTGATTTTCTTCTGAAGTGGCTTCGAAGGCGGCTGCAAACGACGTGATAAAATACGAATTATCATTTCGGATCTGCCTTCCGCTTTCCCTTCAACTTTCCCTTTTGCTTCGCCTTTGGCGATTAAATAGTCTAATACTGATGTTGACATTATCATATCTCCTTCTTGTTTAATTTGTTCTGTAACATTGGCAAATTCTGCCGACTGAAAATGTTTGGCACTCGTAATTGCGTAACTCACCGCATCAATCCATTCTTGTTGGGATTCCGGTAAGTGCATGGTCGGCTTCAATTTACGATATATTTCCATGAGACGATCCGCAACATTTTTGCTAAAAACCATCTGCAATACCGTAAAAAGAATATTCAATTCAAGGTCTTCCGGAAAATTTTCTTCGTCAAGTGCTGTAGCGTCACACACCAA
>JAISNF010000119.1 GCA_031276415.1 Planctomycetaceae bacterium | reverse complement strand
TACCATTTTGAAGGCATTGCTCACGGCAGATTTGAAATCAGAGAGAATGGACAAGTTGTTACCGAAATCGATTTGTTACTCGAAAATGAGAAAACAATCGCTGCTGTCGAAGTTAAATCTAAACCTAATCTACATGATGTCAGAGGACATCTGAAACGGATGCATATCACACGGCGATATCTTGAACGAGTTGGTAATGGTAATAAAAAATTGATCGGCGCAATAGCCGGTGCTATTTTTACTGATGATGTTAAAAAATTTACTCTTGAAAACGGTTTTTACGTCATCACGCAAAGCGGTGATACCGTCAAAATTGAAGTCCCCGAAAATTTCAAACCAAGAGAATTTTGAATAGTGAATAATTAGTATGGATAGTGAATAGTGTTCGCAAGCGGAATTATTAACCAAACATTTTGAATCCGTTGGTGTCATGCAGAATAATAATCAAAACGTATTTTGGGTTGTTGATTCTGATTCGCCATTTACGCGGTGGGCTCGGAATGCACGAATTGAGATGTTTCGGAAACTGGAAAGATTGGTTGATTTTGAAACATTAGAACAGGTTCTTGATGTCGGCGTAACCACAGAACGGGAACGAAAAGAAACCAATATCTTCGAAGAACTTTATCCGTTCAAAAATCAAGTAACCGCCCTGTCTCCCCAAGATGCTTCCTGGCTCGAAGAAGATTGGCAAGGTATGAAATATGTTCATGGTAACGGTTGTGAAATGCCGTTTGACGATAATCAATTTGATCTTGTCGTTTCTTTTGCGGTTATAGAACATGTCGGTTCTCAGGAAAATCAGAAGCGATTTCTTGCGGAATGTTTTCGCGTTGCCAAAAAATATGTCTTTATCGCCACTCCCAACCGCGGTTATCCCATAGAATTTCATACGGTACTTCCCTTGATTCATTGGTTGCCCAAATCAATTCATCGAAAAATCCTCAAACATTTTCGGCGTTATGAATTTTTTGCGGAAGAATCTAATCTCAATCTTTTATCAAGAAATTCCCTTGCACAACTTTGTCAAGAACTTACAATTAAAACTTATCAGATTCATCATATCCGTTTTTTCGGGTAGAAATCAAATTTATTGCTTTTTATTACAAAAAATAATTAAACAGTTACTGAGTTGTTGAACTTCATTTTATTTCCGGCAATGTTTATTTCTATTTTTGTTCTGAATTTTATTGCTTGTTTTTTCTTTTCCTGTGCAGTCATTCGTTATTTCCTTCCGCAACGTCCGACACTTTACGTTGCGTTTTATGAATCATTTATTGTTGCCGGTATTCTTTTTAGTGCGGAAACGTGGTTTTTTATTGAAGGCTTGTCTGTTTTCAATGCGATCAAAACACCGGAACCTCTTGCTCTGCTCCACTTTTTATCGTTTCTTTTATTGACAACCGGAATAATTTTGTTGCGGCAATATTTCTTTCCGTTGTTTGCGGAATGGCGTTGTAGTGTGAGTGATCCGTTTCTTCGCAGAGTGGTCATTTTGATTATTGTTCTTATTTTGTGTCCGTTGTTTTTTGTTGCGGTTTATTATCCGCCTTGTACGGCGGATTCCATGTCCTATCATTTGCCGCGAATACTTCATTGGATTCAAAACGGTAATATCGAAATGTATCCGACCAATTATCCGCGGCAACTTTATCATCAACCGCTTGCGGAATATCTTATTTTAGGTTACGAATTATTTTCCGGTAACGATTACTTTGACAATACAATTCAGATGGTTGCGCTTCTCGGTGTTTTTCTTGTAACTGCTTTATTGATTCGTCATTTTGGCGGCGGCGGACGTTGCCAAATACTTGGATGTTTGTTAATTCTTTCTTCGCCTATTGTTCTTTTTGAAGCACCAACAACCCAAACAGATGTTTTACTAACATTTTTCTTTTTCAATTTTCTTTACTTCGGACTAAAACTAAGTTGTACTTCGTCCGAATTGCTGTCTCCGCAAGAACGGCTCTTTTATGCTGCTTGTATGGGAATTTCACTTGGATTGAGTTTGAATACAAAATTTTCTGTTGCGCCTTTTGAAATTCCGTTTTGTTTTTGGTTTGGATTTCGGTATTTGAAACTGTATCACAAAAAGGTTCTGCCGGTTTACGGATTACTGATATTGGGATTTCTTCTGTTTAACGTACTGTATTTTGTCCGTAATGTTCAAATGTGCGGGCATTTGTTTGGTCCTGTTCATCACCAAAAGATGGTCAAAAATGATCGTTTTGGTGTTGATGTTATTTTTTCCAATGCCGTTAGAAATATCGGGATGCAACTTCGGGTTCCCGCTGAAACAGTAAATCAGTACAATAAAAATTTTCTGATTCGGTTACATCATGTTCTTGGTATTACGTGGAGCGATCCGCAAATAAGTTATTTGGGCGTCGGAACAATTCCTTATGAATATGAAACTATTTTTGTTCTTGACGATTACCGTTCCGGTAATATGTTGATTATTCTTCTTTTCGGTATTGTTTCACTAACTTATTGTTCTAATCAATGCCGTCAATTACTTTTTCCCAACACTCGGAAAATTGAGTTTCAGAAAACCGAAAAAACTCTTGCTAAACGCAAAACAACCAAAAAACACGCTCATGAATTACCGAATCAGGAACCAAATTCAATCAATACAATAAACGCAACAGCAAGTTCGGAAAATCAACAAATTCTCCTTCCCGAATATGACAAGCAACACCATTTTTTAATCATTTACGTTTGGCTTACTATTTTGGGTTTTCTTCTTTTTTCGGCGTTATTCCGTTGGCAACCGTTTGGCGCACGGTTATTGTTGCCTAATTTTCTGGGCGGTATTCCGTTTATTGCTATTGGACTTTGCCGTATATTAAACGCCAAACGTATTACTCAATTTATTCCGTTACTGTTAGGAATTTCGTTTCTTTATATTGTTTTCATGGTTGCCAATTCTTTGTTTTTTAATCCGTTGGACGCTATTGTCCGAACAACAACAAAACCGGTTACGAATTCATCCGAAACAGCGCAAGAGAATTTTAATCTTGTTACGGGAGAACAAGTTGTGGACGTTGATATTTCCGTAGTGAATCCTGAACTTCTGGAGAATTATTTTGTTGTCCGTTCTTTTCGCGACACTTATTTATTTCACCGGAAGTACAAATATTTTCGGCAGGCTCCGATTTACATGATTGATCATTTATCGATTACTAATAAGATCAACGAGTTGGGTGTTACGAAGATAGGCATGGCGTTGGATTTATTTTATGATCGTTGGGAATATCCTTTTTGGGCGATTCTTCGCAATTTCAAACGTGATTATCGGATTGAGTGGGTTATTTTCCCCGAATATCTCAAAAAATCATCGAATTACGATCCTGATTTTGTACCGGAAGTGATCATCACGGATTTTCCGCCTGATGTTATTTCCAAAGAGTTTGATATTGAACACGCATGGAAATACGAACATCTGGTACTCATAAAAGTTAAAAGAAAAAAATAACAAAAGGTAAGCGATGTTTTCACCCACGCTCGCAACGGTTGATGATAATTTTCTTACGCCCTAGCGGGCTTAAAGAAAGTGAATAGTTAGTAGTGAATAGTTCGCAAGCGGAATTAATTACCAAAACATTTTGGTAAAGATTCCGCATTGCGAAACTATTCGCTATTAACTATAATTTTCCACAGTTTCCCATCAATTTTTACATTTAACCAAAAAATACAATGATGTCTAAGATTGATTATCCCAA
>JAISNF010000093.1 GCA_031276415.1 Planctomycetaceae bacterium | reverse complement strand
ACAGAGCGGTTTTAAACATTCGAGCGCAAAGGAGTTAGAACACCGCGAAGAATTCAAATGACGAATATATTTTATTCCATTTCAAATTTGATGGACAAATGTAATCAATCGTGTTTTGTGTTGGGATGTATCATAACTTATTTATAATCAATAGTTTACAACAATTCCTATCACCTGGTGAACGCCGCCGTTTTGAGGAGTGAACCCGGCAGTGAACAGCAACTTATATGTTGTCGTAAGTCTTTGAAATATAAAGACTTACGTCAACCATGCAAAAGGTAGGCGACCTTTCGGCGAAAGGTTGTCTGCTAAATGTTTTGTCAAATGTTTTGCTCAATGTAATATGTTGCCGAGTTTTTGAATTGTCTCGGAGGATTGAAATATTACAAAACTGTTGAAAAATCACAAATTGTTTAATTGTACGCAATTCGTGTTTTGTTGCGGGATATTATTGTTCCAATTGTATTCCGAATTGGAGTTGTGTTTTGCGTAACCGAGATTTTTGAGAACTTCGAGAATTTCAGAACATGTCGGAAACATGCGTCCGCTTGTTCGTTTGTATTCATTCAAAGCGTTCATAAATTCAACTTCGTCTTGCGAATAATCACGTTCACAAGTTGACGGATCAATCTGACGGCGGCGAATATTTTTTTTCCGTTGCGGTAAATCAGCCGGAGACGGACTTGACGCCGGTTGATCAATCCGCTTAATATCGTATGAAAAATCAGAATGCCGCTCAACAGATCGGGAAAGTTTTTCAAATTTATCCAATGTTGCTAATTCTTCATCAGCAAAAGGTAAACCTTCCTCAATAGGAACCGAATCAATAGAATCCGAAACAAAATAATCGTCGTGGAAAAGATTTTTTTCCGTAATCTTTTTTTTCCTGTTACAGTCAACAGGATGATTTGACGTTGTTGATACATTAACAACCGGTTTCGCAATGATCGGATTGTTTTTCGCAACAGATTGATCGGATTGCCAATCGGTTTGGCGGGAAATCGCCTGACACGAAAATTCCGGCGAAAGAATGTCAAGCGGTAAGGCTTTGCGCGGTCTTCCTCGTTTTCGTTTCAGTTTTTTGGGAACCGGATGAACCACAGGAGCCGGAACCGCAGTAAGACAAAATTCCGATGGAAACCGATCATTATTCCCTTGCATTTCAAGGGAATTTCCAAATTGTTGTGTCATCGAAGCACCTTTCCAAGGGGGAATGGAATGATAAAGGGGAATGGGAAAAACTTCCTAACGGTTTATTCGGCATGTTCAGAGAAAATTTTTAACAATCACGTAAAATGTTCGGATATGTTAAAATCAACGGATTACAGAACAACGCCGGTTTTATCATTTAATCCTGATAAGATAATTGTTCCCAATACAACAGTCGTTGACATCATAATAATTTTTCATATAATTCGGAAAACTTTTAACTTAAGAGAACCTTCTAATAACTGGTTTTAAAAAATAAAGTTGAGTTTTTAGAAGTACCTTTAAATTACTGTTTGAATTTTGTTTCAATCAACCTTTAATCCCCTTTAAAACTATGATTTCTCGTTTAATTTTTGTTCTGACATTGCTGTTTAGTGTGTTGTGTACTTCCTTTGCAGAGGAACCGAACTGGAATCAATTCCGCGGTCCAAACCATGATAATAAATCGTTTTCAACCGGAATTGCCCAATCCTGGTCTGAAGGAAATCCGAAACTTCTCTGGAAAATTGATGATCTTGGAGAAGGATATTCGAATCTTAGTTTTTACGGCAACACAATGTTTACAATGGGCGATATTGGTGAAAATTGTTTCCTTTTCGCTTTGGACAAAACAACCGGTAAGAAAATCTGGTCAACATTGGTCGGTAAATCAGGTAGTGTTGGTCGTTATTTTGGACCGCGTTCCACTCCGGCAGTGGATGGTCAATTTGTGTTTGCGTACAGTCAGTTTGGCGATTTTATTTGTGTCGATATGAAAACCGGAAAAGAAATCTGGGGCGGTGATGTTGTTGAACAACTTGGCGGTAAATATATGAATATGTGGGGTTTTGCCAGTTCGCCGATTTTTGATGGGGAAAATGTTCTTGTACCGGTTGGCGGCGAAGAAGGAACGCTGGTTGCTTTCAAAAAAGACGGCAAACGGGCTTGGCGGACAAAAAATCTCAAAGATGATGCTCCTTATTCTTCGGTGGTTCCTGCTGAAATTGAAGGAAAAAAGCAATATCTTTTATTTACGTTATCGGGTTTGTACGGTATTGAGCCGTCCAACGGCGATATTCTGTGGCGAACAGTGCGACCAATGGAACGTCCGGTTTGCAGTGATCCGGTTTACAAAGACGGTGTTGCGTTGGTTTCAACCGCTTACAATGTCGGCTCTCATGGTTACAAAATTACGAAAAAAGACGAAAACTTTGTAACAGAAGAAATTTACGCCGATAAAGAATTGCAAAACCATCATGGCGGAATCGTTTTGGTTGGCGATTACGCTTATTTTACAACAAACCGGAATCTTGTTTGTTTAGAAATGAAAACCGGTAAAATCGTTTGGCAAAACCGAAGTGTCGGCAAAGGTTCTGTTACTTATGTTGATGGTCATTTGATTGTCCGCAGTGAGGCGGGCGACGGAACAATTGCTCTTGTCGAAGCAACTCCTGAAACCTACAAGGAAAAAGGACGATTCAACCAACCAAACCGTTCCGATAAAAACAGTTGGACTTATCCGGTTATCGTTGATGGAAAAATGTATATCCGTGACCAAAATGTTCTATTATGTTACGACTTGCAATTTTAACCGCCGGAA
>JAISNF010000055.1 GCA_031276415.1 Planctomycetaceae bacterium | reverse complement strand
AGAGTTTCGCAATGCGGAATTACAAACATTTTGGTAATAATTCCGCTTGCGGCACTATTCACTATCAACTATACACTCTCAACTATTAATTCACCTACGGTTATGCACATCACACCCCTAGCGGGGTTAAGATTGAGAAATAAAAATTCCACTAAAATAATCCATCCAATTTTTTAAATTTTCTCCTCTGTGAACTCTGTGTTCTCTGTGGTTAAATAAAAAAACAGTTTTTAGAAGTTCCCTTCAAATATTCCGGTTAAATTAATTCGGTTATTTTCCGCAATAATCAATTGTTTTTGCGATTTCGCTTTTCAGTTCTTGCCGTGTAACAATTCGGTCGATATAACCATGTTCCAGAAGAAATTCGCTTGTTTGAAAACCCTTTGGCAATTCTATCCGAAGTGTTGCTTTAATCGTTCTGGGACCCGCAAAACCAATCAGGGCTTTCGGTTCCGCAAAAATTAAATCGCCAAGCATTGCAAAACTGGCGGCAACTCCGCCCATTGTCGGATTCGTCATAACAGAAATATACAAACCGCCGGATTGATGAAACCGTGCCAACGCAGCAGAAACTTTTGCCATTTGCATTAAAGAGAGAATTCCTTCGTGCATTCTGGCACCGCCGCCGCTGCCGGAAATAATCACCAACGGCAAATTTTCTTCGGTTGCCCGTTCAATAATTCGCGTCAATTTTTCGCCGACAACAGAACCCATGCTGCCCATAATAAAACGTGAATCGGTAACTCCAAACGCAACCCGCCGCGCACGAACACGACCAACTCCCACAACTGCCGCTTCTTTCAAACCCGTCAACATTTGATCTTCACGGATTCGGTCAGGATAAGAACGACGATCATAAAATTGAAGCGGATCCGCCGAAAAAAGATCGGCACAGTATTCTTCAAAAGTTCCTTCGTCGAAAACTTGCGTAATTCGTTGTTGCGCAGAGACATACCAATGATAATCGCATTCGGGACAGATATTCATTCGCCGTTCCGCTTCTTTGCGGAAAATAGTTGCCTGACATCCCGGACAACGAACCCAAAGCCCTTCAGGAACACCTCGCTTACGACGCGAAATCGTATTCGTGATAATCTCTTCAACCGGAACTTGAATAGAAGAGTCGGACATCGCTAATAAAAATCGGAGAAATGTATAAAACCAAAAAAGGGATTATACATAACCACCCTAAAATAACAAGACCGGATATTGAACGGTTTTACGAGATGTTTTACGCAAAACGCAAAAATTTTACGCAGCGGCAAGACTCATTTCCTGTTCAAATTCCAACACTTCTTTGGGTTGTTCTGTTGAAAAATTTGCTTTGGATTTTGTCCAGTCCTCCAAAACCTCATTGATCTGCCGATCCAACTCTGTAAGCCGATCCAGCAGTTCTCCGTGCTGTGTATCTAGTTCTAAAAGTCGGGGTAACAGTTCACCCATAGCATTCTCCTCAAATTTAATGTCACCAAAAAATAATACAGAATTTAACATCGTCAAAACCAAACCCGAAAAACAAGAATGAACTTTATTAGTGAACTTTTCTCACTAATCAGAAAATTTTATTTGTTTTAACCAAACCAACACCTTCAATCTTAAATAAACCGGCAAGGTAAGCAATATTTGGGAACTTCTAAAAACAAAAATTTATTTTTATTTCTCGATCTTAATCCCGCTAGGGGTTAAGATCGATTTTTTCATTATGATAACTTGTTAAACGAATCTCTGTGAACGGTTACACATTGTTTTTATGTTTTGTTTTGTGGGGGGGGAGGGAATTTTTTTTCTTTTTTGCTGCTTAAGCGGCAAAAAAGAAAAAATCAAATCCATAAAAATTACCGTAAAATTTCAGTTATTTTTTGAATTGAATTGTCAAACTGTTGAAATATTATGACTAATTTTTCCGGTTTCATTTTTTGATTATTCTTTTTTATTTGTTGTTTTGAAGGGGGGAATTCCGAGTATTTGTAGTAGTCGCGGCTCGTCTATTTCTTCTTCCAGTTCCAATGCGGTTGCAAGTTGGTCAAGCAGTGTTCGGTGTTCTTGCAATAATTGTGTCGCCAATGTGTCCGCGTCCAACAGAAATCGGCAAATCTCTTCGTCAATCAATCGCGCCGTTTCCTCACTAAATTCACGATTGGTGTTCATTTCACGCCCAAGAAAGGGATGCGTTTCGTCCACACTAAACGCCACAGGTCCAAGTTTTTCACTCATCCCCCAACTCGAAACCATACGCCGCGCTAATTTTGTTGCCTGCTTCAAATCGTTTTCAACCCCAGCCGGCAATTCGTCAAAAACCAATCTTTCCGCCGCACGACCACCCATCGCAAATGTAAGTTGCGCATGTGCCTGTTTCGCAGAAAGCCCAATCTGATCGCCTTCCGGTAACGTGTAAGTCGCCCCCAAAGAACGACCACGCGGAACAATCGATACTTTGTGAACCGGCGAAGAAAGCGGCTGAAACCAACCAACTACCGTATGCCCCGCCTCATGATACGCAACCTTTTTACGCTCCTCCGGCGTAATTACCTCTTCACGCCGAAGTCCCATAACCACCTTGTCTTGCGCATAATCAAAATCGGCTTTTTCAACTTCGTTTTTTCCATTACGTGTTGCCCAAAGAGTCGCTTCGTTGACAAGATTCCGAATATCGGCTCCAGTAAACCCCACCGTCCGCCTCGCTAAAACATTCACGTCCACATCACTCGCTAACGGAATATTGCGAATATGTACCTTAAAAATCGCTTCACGCCCCTTGACTGTAGGACGATCAACCGTAATATGCCGATCAAAACGACCCGGTCGCAGTAAAGCAGGATCCAAAACATCGGGACGATTGGTCGCCGCCATGACCATCACCGATTCACTCGGCGTAAATCCGTCCATTTCACTTAAAATTTGATTCAATGTTTGTTCGCGTTCATCATGACCGGATCCTATTCCCGTACCACGATGACGACCAACCGCATCAATTTCGTCAATAAATAAAATTGCCGGAGCCGCTTCTTTGGCAGTGTGAAACAAATCACGAACCCGACTCGCTCCCACTCCGGCAAACATCTGGATAAACTCACTGCCATTGATCGAAAAAAACGGAACTCCCGCCTCGCCCGCAACCGCACGACCTAAAAGCGTTTTACCGGTTCCGGGCGGTCCAACAAGTAATGTCCCCTTCGGAACTCTCGCCCCCATTCGCTGATATTTTTGCGGGTCTTTCAGATAATCAACAATTTCAAGCAACTCATTTTTAATACTGTCCAAACCGGCAACATCCTCAAAAGTAGTCGGACGATTAACATTGTTATTGTAACGTCTGGCAGGAGAACGCCCAAATCCAAGTAACCCGTTGCCCGCTCCGCTCAGAATTTGATCCCGCGTCCGCCGAAACATAAAAATAAACACAATGACAATTCCAACCGACACAATCATCGAAATAATCATAAACGTACCCAAAAAATCCGGCACCGGCGAAGCACTGTAATTTTTGCCCAACTTCGTGTAAATCTGCTTTTCAATCTCCTGATCCGCAAGAGCAGTTAAGGGGATTTCGGCTGAAAAATTGGCGATACCGGTTTTGGTTGGATCTTTGAGATCAGAACTTTTGATTTTGCCGGAAAGACTTGTTCCAACCACGTTGACATTGATAATATTGTCCGCTTCAAGTTCTTGCCGAAATTCGCCCCAACTTAGTTTTCGTGTATTGATTGAGGTGTGCTGCAAAGACAGAAACAACATAAAAAGGATGAAACCGCCCAAAAGAATAAAAAACATCGTATTTTGCGGCATCGGTTTGGGAAAACCAAATGAATGTTGCGGCGGAGGAGGTGAGGAAGGCTGATTCATAAAAAAATCGTTAGTTGATTGGATTGGTAAATTTGAGTTAAACGTTATTTTTACAACTCAAATAAAAATAATTTTTCAATAGTTTCGCATAATTCAATAGCGTAATCCAAAAGATCGGCAATCTTTCGCCTGAAAAGTTGGGTAAAACTTAATCTTATCAAAAACTTATCTCATCATTTTTTCATAAATTTGTTCGTACTCAACGCCAAAGATTTCTTGAACGAGATAAGCCAATGTCCGGTTATCGGCGTTGATGTGTAATGTAGATTGATGAAAGATCAGTGTTTCGTCATGAGGTAATTCATGGATTAAGGAAAAAATATTAAATTTGTAAAACGGCGCAAAATCTGTTTCACCCGGAAATGTGGGACCGTGATTATACGCCTGAACTTTTTGTTCCAATTCGTCCGAATACGGCAAATCCAACATATCAAACGTAACAAGCGTAAGAGTTCCTTCGCGAAAATCGAGTGCGCCAAGAAAGGGTTTTGCCTGTTCGCGCGGCACAGTTACTTGGCAGCGGTATTTGCCGTCTGTTCGGAGCAACGCCGCTGAGGGCAAAAGCCGTAAACGTCCGTGCGGCGAAGAACCAAAAAAATTGGTATCAATTGGTATTTCCGATTCCGGTTCTTCGGCTGGTTGAAACGGAATAATTGCCACAGTACTTTGCCCGCTATTGAACATTCCGCGAATCTGAACCGAAACAGGATGCGTCCACAACGGCGAATGAGTGGTGCTGTTCACAATAGAATTGGCGGTTATAAATCCGACAAACGAAACATCCATTTGATCCAGCGAAATTGCCACCGCATCGCCAAACGCTTCGTGAACATCATAACGTTCCAATAAACGCACCGTCCGAATAAGATCAAATTCGGCGTGATTTTTGTGGGCGGTATTCAAGGTGGTATTTAATGTGGTATTTAATCGGACAGATCGCCGCATCCGAACAACCGGATGTTGCGGCATCGAATCAATCACAAACTTCCCGTTTTCAGGAAAAAACACCAATTGATCTTCACCGCCGTAAGAATTGTAAAACCAATCCGTTTTACCGGCATCAATGGCATTAACGTTAATTAAGCCGAAACTGTTGCCATCGATTCCGTCACAAGTGCTTGTCATCACGTTGCCGTTCCAATCCGGGCAAATAACAATACGTCCTCCGATCTGATTACACAGTTCGAAGATTCGCGTTTTTGATCCGAGATAATCAATGGCATTGCGGTAAGACACTCTAAAATTCCTGTTGTAAACAATTTCAAAAAAACTGAAAAAAGACTGATTTAAGATGTTGTAAAATTAAGCAATAAACCGCCAATTGTAACTATTCACGCAAAGAAAATAAAGTAGGGACATTGGGTTTTATGCTTGATTAACCTTTTAATTTTCGCAAACAAATGAAAAAAAGACCGATTTGTGACGATGTAAGTATAGTTTGGGAGTTCTCAACAAAATGAATGGTGATAAAATAAACGGTAATAAAATGAATGGTAATTTTTCATTGTGTAAAATATACCGGATGTTAATAATATTTATCGGCACATGTCAATCAAATCGGTTTTATCGTCTTCAACTGTTTCAAGCCGCGAATGTTGGATCGGAACAATTTTTTCATTTCTTTCGACATTTTGTTATGCTGCATCGAATACAACGATTCGTTTTCTGACGGATTACAATCTTGATAACGATTGGATGTTGTTTTACAAAGAATTGACTGGTTTGTGTCTTTTAATTCCTTGGTTGATGTTGCGTTTTTTTCAGGGGCGTTTTCGGTTTATTTCCAAGCGGTTGATTTTTTATGTGGTATTTGGGGCGATTTTTTGTCAATTAATTGGAGCGCATCTTCAAGTTCTTGGATATGCGGTGATTGGGCTTGTCATTGCGGTTCCGCTTATTCAATCGTCAACTCTTCTTGGCGTTGCCGTTTTGGGGCGATATATTCTTGGTGATCCGTTGTCGCAACGGCGCAAAATCGCTATGGCAATTTTAATTGTTGCCGTTATTCTGCTTAGTGTCGGTAAAGAACTGACATTGGAATCCGACACGGAAATCGTCAAATCACAAAATACCGGTTTCTTTTTGCTCATTGCTGTTGGAACAGTTGTTGCCGGAATTGCGTACTCAATTTACATTATTATTTTGCGGTTTGTTATTCGCAAATACTGGAATGACGACAACAGCGCATGGCTTTCGTTTCAATTTTCGCAATGGGTTGGATTTGATTTTCATAATCATTCGTGTGATGCCGGAACACACGGTGCCGGAAAATGTTACGCACCGTTTCCCGTAACGCTGATGATGAGTATTGTTCTTGGTGTTGGGATTATTATTTTCGGATTTTGTTTATTTTTGAAGCAGGGAATTGCGGGGTTCCACAATGTTCCGATGTGGTCATGGGAGGTGATTGTGATTTCCGGTATTTGCAACATGGTTGGTTTTTTCTTCCAGATTCAGGGGCTTCGTATGACTACGGCAGTTCAGGCATCGCTGATTGCCGTCAGTCAAATTCTTGTTCTTTCATTGATTGGTTTTACTTTTTTCAAGGAAACAATTAATTTACTTGTTCTTTTGGGGTTAGTGCTGACGGTTTACGGAGTTATCATGTCCGCTAAACCGGAAACGTAAAAACAAAAAGTTGATAGTGGAGAGTGGATAGTGGAGAGTGTCGCAAGCGGAATTATTACCAAAATGTTCTGGTAAAAATTCCGCATTGCGAAACTCTCCACTCTCAACTATCAACTTTCCTTCTCTGTGGTTAATAAAAATCAAATTGCTTGTTATGTGTCGTAATTATTTTATAATTGACCATAGTTAGCGAATATCGGGAAATAAAATGATCTTTAATAAACCCATAAACAATTGGAGGTTGCCATGAACACATTTAATTTACAATTTAAAACTATTTTAATTTTTTTACATTT
Source organism: Planctomycetaceae bacterium (assembly GCA_031276415.1). Taxonomy (GTDB): domain Bacteria; phylum Planctomycetota; class Planctomycetia; order Pirellulales; family Thermoguttaceae; genus WRKP01. The sequence goes on along the minus strand of JAISNF010000055.1, from coordinate 665 downwards.
GGTTTTATGGTTAGGTTGTGCTGATTTTGTAACGGCTCAATCTCAAAACCAATCTTCAACCAATCGTCCACAATTCTCTGGTCGTTCTTCTCCGCCGCCAAACCGTTCTCCGTCCAATCGTTCCTCTTCAACCTTTTCCCCGCCGCCCAATCGGTCTTCTTCAACTTTTTCCCCGCCGCCCAATCGTTCCTCTTCAACTCTTTCCCCGCCGTCCAATCGTTCCTCTTCAACTTATTCCCCGCCGTCCAATCGTTCCTCTTCAAATTTTTCCCCGCCGCCTAATCGTTCCTCTTCTTCTTTTTTTCCACCCAACAACCGAACACAGGGAACAAATTCAAAACCAATAATTCCGTCTGATCGACCGACCACGCGACCTGAACGTGCTGCAATTACGTCAGATCGACCGACCACGCGCCCAGAACGTGCTGCAATTCCGTCTGATCGACCGACCACACGACCTGAGCGTGTTGCAACTCCGTCAGAACGGACACCAACCATGCGACCGGAACGTTCACCATTTTTGACGAATCAATCGACTACACGACCTGAGCGTGTTGCAACTCCGTCAGAACGGACACCAACCACGCGACCGGAACGTTCACCATTTTTGACGAATCAATCGACTACACGACCTGAGCGTGTTGCAACTCCGTCAGAACGGACAC
>JAISNF010000049.1 GCA_031276415.1 Planctomycetaceae bacterium | reverse complement strand
GAGTTTCGCAATGCGGAATTACAAATGTTTTGGCAATAATTCCGCTTGCGACATTATCCACTCTCAACTATACACTTTCAACTATTATATCCACCTACGGTTATGCACATCACACCCCTAGCGGGGTTAAGATTGGAAATTTAAAATTTCCTCTCTGTGTTTTCTGTGGTTAATAATGTGGTTAATAAAAGTTGCCGTGTATTGTTTTAATACAATCTGTTCGATAATAACTTCATGGGAAATATAATTGTTTCTTTGTTCAGAAAAAAAAGAAATTTGTTCTAACTCCTTAATTAAAAGGGAATTAAGAAAAATAAGAAAATTAAAGTTTCACATGGCATGTTAATTGCAACAAACACAATAATATGTTTTCAACATTTCATCAGTAAAATGAAAAACAATTTAAAAAAATAATTCAACAACAAAATTTAAGGAAATTTAATTATGAAAACTTTTTTTGCTCCATTTGTTTTTGCCGCTGTAATATTGGGTTTTACAGTTTCCGTTTCGGCAGACACGCTACCTTTTGATTGGAATAATCCTGAAAATGCCACTGTTTTCGCATCTCAAGTAGCAACATTTTCCTATGGACAACGACCTGTCGAAATTGATTATGCGATCAAAGACAATGTTCTTTACAGCCGTATAAACTTCACGAGTGAAACAGATGCCCAAGCCCATGTAGAATGGATATCTCAGGGATTAAATATTTTTGGCGGAAACGAGCGAGCCACCGGAGATTCACAAGAGCATGAATTTTACAACAAAAACAGTGATTTTTGGCGGGATTATAAATATGCGGTAGATAATGATAATGTCTATGTCGTTGGTATTGATATATACGAACAAGGCGACTCATCAGCAGGAGATCAATATTTTAAAGCAAATACTTTTACTACAAAGCATTTAACTGATGCTGCTAGAGAAAACTTTTTAGATTATCTTGAAGCACTTCCTTCTACTGATACTTTTATTAGAATGAATGCGGAGGCTGAGTACACATACGGTTATTCTCATGGTCTCAACTATTGGGCTGGTGACGGTAATGCTGAATCTTTTGGTTACGGGCGCACAGATTATGATGGAAAAGTTTCGGCAACTTATTCTGACGAACAACTTTCCGTATTTATAGGCAATGAATTTATCTCTAGTTTCAATACGTATGACACTTATCTCGAATACGCAGTTAATTTGGACGGGCTTGGATTGGAGCATTACAACGGAATCCATATTGGTTCGCAATTAGAAGGTTATTACACATTCCTTGAATTTCCTTCTGCTAATGCGGCAACACCCGAACCGGCAACCGCATTGATTTTAGGATTCGCCGGATGTTTGGCGTTGCCTTTCCTGCGCCGGAAAACAAAATCTGTGAAAAATTAATTGTTAAAAGTTAAGAGCCAATAGTGAATAGTTACGCAAGCGGATTGAAACCATTTCGGTAAAAAATCACGCTTGCGTAACTATTTTGTGTATCTCAAAATTTATTATTAACCCCAGAAATAAAATGTGCAAAAATCGTATCATTCTTTTTTTGAGTTGTTTCATTTTTGTTTTAGTTCCGGTTTTAGCGGACGAATTTCCGAAACCGTCACAAGAAATGCTTCAGCAAGTGGCACGCCTCAAAGCAAAAGGTTTCCTATTGATTGATTATCATATTCATCTTCGCGGCGGAATGACGGCGGAGAAAGCGTTTGATTGGGAACAAAAATCAGGAATCAAAAGCGGAGTGTTGGAAAATACCGGTAAAGATTGGATTCTGTCCGATAATAAAAAATTAGCAACATTTATTGAAAATGCGCAACGTTTTCCTTTGTTGATTGGTATTCAGGTAAATGATCGCGATTGGTATAAAACAACAGATAAAAAACTTTTGGCTCAATTAGATTATGTTTTAGCCGACACAATGATTATGAACAACGAAACCGGTCAACCGCAAAAACTTTGGCTCGAAAATCAGTATGAAATAAAAGATATTCCGGCGTGGTTGGAGCGTTACTGGGAACATTGTAAAACAGTTGTCAATGAACCAATTACCATTCTGGCAAATCCGACTTATCTTCCTCCTCGTGTGGAACAATATTACGATACATTTTGGACGGAAGAACGTATGGGACAATTTATTGATCTAGGAATTAAAAACGGCGTGGCGTTTGAAATTCAATCGCCTTCAAAATTTCCTAAACGGGCGTTTATCGAATTAGCCCGCAAAAAAGGAGCCAAACTAACAATCGGACGCAACAACCACGACGATCATCAGGAAGAATTAAAACGTTCTCTCGATCTTCTTGAAGAATTAAATATAACACCCAATGAATTATTGGTTTTACCCGCAAAAAAACTTTAACCACAGAAAACACAGCGTTCACAGGTTTCACAGAGAAGGAAAATAAAATTGTCCGCAGATTACGCAGATAAACACAGATACGCAAGCGAATATCTTAATTTATTTGCGAAAATCCGCGGTCATCTGCGGACAATTCTTTTTTTTCTGTGTATTCGCTGGTTCAAAAATTTTTCTCTCTGTGCTCTCTGTGGTTAAAAATAAAATAGACAGTTACCTTTGTAACTGTCTATTTTGTAATTATTTTAGTAACGTGAAAAAGATGTCTCCTACGCCCTGAAAGGGCAACACAAGCCAGCCCGCCGCAACGCGGCGGGTTTGTGTCCCAAATATCAAACG
>JAISNF010000553.1 GCA_031276415.1 Planctomycetaceae bacterium | reverse complement strand
TATTAAGCGAGGTCGCGATTTTTAAAGAGGAGTAAAGAGACAATCATTGCCGCAAAACAGTACAATAAAGCATAACAAACCGCCCCAAAAACATAAACCCATGAAACAGTTTTTCCCATTGCCACCGCTGTTTCCATACTGAAATGGTCAAGACACGGTAAAAATACACTAACAAAATTAGCGACAAACACCACCATTGGAAGTTGACCAATCGACGATTGAACAATAACCGGAACAATATTACCCAAAAGATAAATGATTAACGTAATCGTCAGATTGGGAAGCAACGGCAACCGTGTTGAAACAGTAATCGCAATCGCCGCAAGAATAATTGTTTCAAGATAAGCCAGAACAAGACCGGGCAAAATATCGTAAACCGCCTGCGCACAATCAATCGCCGTTGGAACATCTTTTGATGATTCTCTTGCGTCATAAACAACTTTGTACGAAACAGTATTGAGAAAAAATGTTCCGAGAATCAAAAAAATCAGTGTTACGGCAATCATGACGCCGACATATTTACCGATAATAAAATCTCTTCGGTTTAAGGGTTTCGCAAGAGCCATGAGAGCGGTTTTGCCGTCAATTTCGTCGGCAATTGTAGTGCTGGCTGTCCAAACCGCCAGAAATGCCGCAATCAATTTGACCACTGTTAATCCTTGCGTGATCACGAGTTTAATATCTTCTCCCAAAGTATTGTACGGAATGAGCAGAAAAATAAACAACGCAAAAATACCCACAAGAGCCAGAATAGTGAAAAGCGGCTGGAACAACGCTTCTTTGGCTGTTACCCACGCAACCGCACCGATTTTCGGAATGTAATTGTGAATCAAATAAACAAGTATGCCAAACAGTACAAAAACTCCAACGGCAACAAGATCAACATACTTTAACGCCTGAATCCAATTCGGTAATGTAAATGCAAACATGATCGTAAAATAAATAAAAAATTAATTAATGGAAAATGAAACTTGTAAGTACAAAAAACAAATAAATTTAAGGTAATATTCCAGAGATTTTAGGCGATTCATTGTCAGTGAATACGCCGATACAACGTTTTATCGAAACTTTCATCGAAACTTTTATCAAAATTTTTATCGAAACATTGCCGACTTCATATTTATTACCGTGAACGGGTACAATTGATTTTAGGAATTTGATTTTACAAATTGAGTTTAGTTTTTCAAGTAGGTTGGTTTATTGAATAGGGTTCCTTTTTTGATTTTTTGTTTGAGGTTTTCCGGTGAATCGGCGAACAGGGGCGAGATTTCGACCGGTGTTTCCGTAGCAACAACCGCACCGGCTTTTCGTAACCAATCGGTGTACATTGCGGTAAGATCACGCTGAACTGTTTCCGGCGAATCGGACGGCGAACCGGAAGCGTTTTTGAGCGGAGCGTAATGGTTTGGCGGATCAACTTCGACAACAACCGCATTTTCCGCCAGAGGAAGAAGATCAAAAATAAAACGTTCAAATTTAATAGCGTTTTCTTTTTCCGGTTTAATTTGTTCGCCTGTTGCAATATCAACAAACGGAACTTTTTTACGGGCAATATGAAACGGCAATGATGTTGCGATTTTTGAGGTTCGATCAAGCAGAGCGGCGTTGAAAATATGTACGGCAATACTTCCAGCCCAGATTTTGAGTGAACCGTCCGAATTGGTTTGTCGGGCGATTTCTTCCGGTAAATCGCTGTATTCGATAACGTAAAGCCGATGATCAACTTCAACGATATTACCGACTTTATCGGTGGGAGAGCGTTTACGAATAACCTGACTTGTCAACTCGGAACCGCTTAAAAGATGATAGCCCAAAAATTCCGGCGAACAAATCCGAACCAACGGATTATCGACTTGATTATAAAACAGATATTCGATTCCGCGTTGCCGGAAACAATCCAGTACGGAAATTCCGTTGCCGTCTTTTTTGGTGATAGCGGCGAGCATTCCGCCATGACCGTCGGGACTTAGAGCGATCTTGCCTTTGGAATGGAGTAAAACTTTACCGTTTTCCAGTGAAACAGCGGGCATTGTTCCCTGACAGAAAATAAAAACATCTTCTTTGCGTAAACCAAAATAGTTTTTTTGTTCCAAGAAATCAACCGTTTCGCGGTGTGTTGCCGGACTGGTCATAATGGCATACGGAATTTGATAGCCGTAACATTTTGAAGCGGCGAGAACTTTTTCGAAATGAAATTGAAACAGGGTTGCTTTACTAACCGGACTGATTGGATACATACCTTTGGGGTGGGGAAAACCAAGCCGTGTTCCCTGACCGCCGGCAACAAGAACGACGCCGACTTTTCCTTGACGCAACACGTTTTGCCCAGCCTCCAACGCTTCTTGTGTTGAAACCGGTTTCCGTTGTTTACATGGTGTTTGGTCGGTAACAGTTGAGAATTTGTAAGCAGGCGGATCACTTGCCTGATCTGCTAAGGTTAAGGATTCTGCCGGAGCGTTCCGATGCTCGAAAAGGTGAGCGATCAACGCAAAATCGATTGAGGTGATTTGGTTGACTAATTCACGTTGTTCCGAATCGGAAAGCGAATTACAAAACGTGAGAAGATGTTCCTGACCATACTGTTTGAGATGATCGATAATTTGGTTTTTCATTTGTGGTTTGGGATAAGATTTATGAT
>JAISNF010000520.1 GCA_031276415.1 Planctomycetaceae bacterium | reverse complement strand
ACTTATTTTTCAAATTGTAATTTGGTCTCCAAAATTTAAAATAAAAATTCAGAAATTAATTGTTCGTTATTATACATGACCCGTTAAACATGTCAACACCAAAACAAAAAACTTTTTTTTCGTCTGTTTTGTTGTTTCATTTTCTCAAAAAAACAATCTGCGATTATTTGCGTAATCTGCGGACAATTTTTAAAACAATCTGCGCTTATCTGCGAAATCTGCGGACAATTTTAAAATAATCTGTGGATAATTTTCTTTTCTCTGTAGTTATTCTGTAAAACTTCCGTTCCATCCGAGTTTGGTGCGCAGAGCCTTATAGTAGCAAAAACCCGGAACATCCAACGTATTGAATGTTTGCAAGGCACGGCAAATACGAACCGTATCATTCGGACAAATCCGAGCCATTTCCGTTCCGTCAAGAATCAACACCGCATCCTGATGCACACGAAATTCAAAAATCCGATCAGGTGAATCCACCAACGGACGATTACTCAAAGTATGTGGACAAATCGGCGAAATCACCACCGCATCAATATCTTTCCGAAGAATAGGACCTCCGGTAGAAAGGTTTCGGGCAGTTGAACCAACCGGTGTACACAAAATCAGTCCGTCAGCACGATATGTTGTTACCAAATCGTTGTCAATATACATTTCCACACTAATAAGACGCGACGTCGTATCACCATGAATAACAATTTCGTTAAGAGCCAACCGCGATTCGTCCGGCAATCGGGAAAGAGAATTGTTGCCGTTACGATATAACTTGCAATCAAGAAGCAAATGCCGAATCACCGGTAATTGTAACAAATCAGAACGTTTCAAAAGAGGAATCAGTTCGTTAATTTGAATCGTTGAAAGAAAACTCAACGTTCCAAGATGTACGGTAAGAAGCGGAATCGGATTGGCTCCCATTTGGCTGACCGCACGAAGAATAGAACCGTCTCCGCCAAAAACAATCACAAGATCAGCATCAATCTGTGAAAAATCATCCTTGCCGCTCCAATCTTCAGCAACAATCGTAACACAATACTCAATCTCCGACCGAAGTTTTTCAACAGTTTCAAAAACTCCCGGCTTTGTGCCGTTACCAAGTAAAATAACTCTCATCACGCTTAATAAGTTTTGATTTAAAGAAAAATAAATACGACAAATATTTTATTTGCGGATTATCTGCGACCATCTGCGTAATCAGCGGACAATTTTAAAAGCAATCTGCGGACAATTGTTTTTCAATTCTTAATTTTTTGTAGCCAAAACGAGACGTTGATGTCCCGCGTTATCTTTGATAATTTGCACGGAATTCCAATTGGCAAAAAGGTTGGCAACAGAGGAAGCGATCATTGGGCTGCATTCCAGCAGAACATAACCGCCGGAGTTGAGTTTTTCCGAAAGTTGGGCGGTGAGCCGTTCGATAATTTCAGTTCCTTTGGGACCGGCGAGCAATGCTTGTTGCGGTTCAAAATTTTTAATATGATCGGGAAGAGTTTCGTATTCGGTTTGGCTGATGTAAGGCAAATTACTGACAATTACGTCAAAAGTTTCGGTAACATTCGCCAATAAATCAGAACAACGAAATTCGATTTGGTTGTCAACACCGTTCAAAACAGCGTTTGATTCCGCGATTTTGAGTGCATTTGAATTGATATCGACAGCGAGAATAGTTGTTTGCTTTATTGATTTGGGCAAATTTTTTGCCAATGCAATAGCGATTGCTCCGCTGCCGGTTCCAACATCACAGACAACCGGAGCGGAATTATCCGAGAAAGTTTTCAAGACATCCAATGTTTCAAGAACGAGCAATTCTGTTTCCGGTCGGGGAATCAAAACGTTTGGATCAACTTTGAGCGGAATGGAATAAAATTCTTTAAATCCGACCAGATAAGCGACGGGTTCGCCGATACTGTGTCGTTTAACAAAGTCGCGAAAGAGTGAGCGTTGAGTTTCGGTTGGTTCTGTATTGAAGTTGGTATAGAGTTCGATTCGTTTGATTTTCATTGCGGAGGACAAGAGAATTTCCGCATCAAGACGCGGCATTTCGATTCCTTTCTTTTTGAAAAAATCGGTTGTCCATTCGAGCAACTGTTTAACCGTCCATGTTTCCATTGTGATTTAAGGTGTTAATAGAGTTAAGAAGTATAGTTTGTTCGGATTAAGCCGTTAAGTGTTTATGGACTCGATAACGGAACATTATATCACTACGTGATTAAAAATAAAGTAACTTCTAAAAACCACACATTTATTTTTATTAACCGCAGATTATTTTAAAACAAATTGAACATATTGAACTCGCTGATTTTTTTGTTATATTCTAAACTCAAATGATGTTGAACATTAGTGAGATGTTGAACATTAATAATTTTCATTTCAATCCTTTTTTAACCTGATAATTAATTATGTCACAAATTCCTGATTATGTTGTTTCGGCGAAACCAAATTCACAAGAAAACCGTGTTGGCTGGTTGATGAGTACCGCCGCGACTTACGCCGGAGTCATGCTTTGGTTTGTTTTTTGGCAACAAGTTCCAATGGGCGGTCAAGGTATTGCCGGCGGAACGCTTTCGCAAGGACTGGGTTTGGCGATTGGTTCGCTTATTTTGGCGGCGTTTATTTGCCATTTTCTGTTTTATCTTGCGCCGGGTATGCTTGGTATGAAAACCGGTTTACCGCTTGCGGTTGTTGGAACATCTACTTACGGAGTTACGGGCGGATTTCTCATGCCCGGACTTCTCATGGGAGTTCTCCAATTCGGCTGGTTGAGTGTCAACGCTTATTTTTCCGGCTTGTTGCTGGTCAGTATTGGCGGCGTATCCGAAGGTTCCGTAACCCATTTACTTGTTTCAACTATTTGGGCGTTAATTGCTATGTTTGTGGGAATAATGGGAATTCAGTACGTTGGAAAAATTGCATCATTTATGCCGATTATTCCCGTTGCGATTCTCTTATTGTTACTGGTAAAAACAATCGGCAATATCGGAGAATTTTCTGTTGAAACCATGTTGAAAGCCGCTCCTGAAACCAGTAAACCCGCAACACTTTACGGAAGTGGAATTTTAGGAGTTTTTTCATTGATGGGTGCTTACGTTATTGGTTTTTTTGCAACAGCCGGAGCAGCCGGAGTCAATTTCGGTTGCGGCAACAAAGACGCTAAAGCGGTTCAATTTGGCGGATTAGTTGGAATTGTTCTTTCAACGGTGTTTACCGGAGTAATTGCTTTACTTGTTGTTGCCGGAACACAAACAATTGCAATCAACGCGGAACAAACAAAATTGCTTGCCGAATGTGATGTTACAAAATTATTTTCATTGATTCTTGGTGAGGGGACGGCGAAAATTTGTATGTTTTTGCTTGCGTTTGCGGCGTTTCCGTCCGCATGTTTTTGTACTTTTATTGCGGCGGGTTGTACGAAGACGTCGTTTCCTAAAATCAATCAATGGGTATCTTGTGGTATTGGTTGTGCGGCGGCGATTGCTTTGGTGATTTTTGGTTATGCGAAAGATGCTCCGGCGGTTTTTGGGGTGATTGGGGCATCATTTGGTCCTATTTGCGGGGCAATGACTGCTGATTATTTGCTTGCCGGAAGAAAATGGGTAGGACCGAGAGCCGGTTTTAATCCTGCTGGTTGGCTTTCGTGGTTTTTTGGATTTATTGTTGGTGGGATTGGCATGGTTTATCCTATTTTTGCTGGTGAGGCGTTACCGTTTGAAATTCCGTGTCCGCCGCTTTCTGCGTTTATTGTGGGTTTTGTGCTTTACGTCCTATTTGCAAAAATCGGACTTTTATCAAAAGTCCTCGAATTACCGCAACGAATTGATGTTTAACAAAATCCAAAACTGTTTAACAAAAATCAAGGCAACCTTCGCCTGAACGGTTGGTCGGCGTACTCGCCGACAGTTGCCCCTGTTTTCGGACGGAAACAGAAAACAACATCAACCGTTGCGACCGTGTGTGAAAACCCTTCGGCGAAGGGACGCCTGCCTAACTTGGTTACCAAACTTGAAAGGTTAGGCAATGTTTTTTGGGAAAGATTGAATGTTTCTGGATTGTCCAATGTTACGGAATCGTTGCGAGAAGTTTTCTTGTTATGGAATAGTTACGAGAAATTTTCTGAATTTGTCGGTTCGGCAAGAGGTTTGTTGGTGGAATGAGTTTGGAGTGAAAAACGTTTTGTTTTGATTACCGGATTGTTGGCAGAATAAGAACGAATCATGCCAAAACCAAGCGAAACAGCAGCACCCCAAAATGCCCCGCCCGGAATGTTAATTAGAAATGGTAACGATAATCGCG